>NZ_JBQYLP010000096.1:0-16169 GCF_052683555.1 Burkholderia sp. BC1 | reverse complement strand
GACTGATCACGTTCGCCGAAACGATTGATCACCATCGCCGAAATCCGCACGAACATCGTGGTGCGGCCGCTGTGGCGTACCGAGCAGATGCTGGTCGGCGCGCCGAGCCTGTTGAGCCAGAATGCGCCGCCGCTCGTGCCGGAAGATCTCGCGCATTTCGAAACGCTCGATACGCCGAGCGTCGACGGGCGGCACGTGTTCAACCTGATCGCGCCGGACGGCACGCGTCACGTGCACGAACACGATCCGCGCCTCGTGACGGCCGACTTGATGACGATTCGCGAGGCGGTGCTCGACGGTCTCGGCATCGCGGCGCTGCCGGAGATGATGTACGGCAATGCGTTGCGCGCCGGCCAGTTGTCGCCGGTGATGCCGGGTTGGACGTTGCCGGTCCCGCAGCTGTACGCGGTGTTCGTATCGCGGCAGGGGATGCCGCCTGCGGTGCGTGCATTCGTCGACTATCTGGTGGAGAAGCTCGATCACGGCGAATACAAGCAGCCGAGCTGCCCCGAGCGCGCGAAGAAGGATGCGGCCGCGGACGTTGCGGCGAGCTGAACGTCGCACGCGCAAGGCGGCGGATTTGTTTTGTCATTGAAGCGTCGCCGGCAATCGCAAGTTTCAATCGACAGGCACTTGAATGCCGATGCGGGCAGGCCTATATTGAAATCCCATTTCGCGAAGGAAGTTCTGAGCGGAATCAGGTGGCCGCATATGTTGCGAGCCAGATAGGGCAGAACGCGCAACCCGTGCAGACCACGGTAGTCGCATTTGCGTTGCTCGAGGCGCAACCGATACCGCCGAAGAGCCCGCCGCCCGAAGGCGCCCGCGTGCGCATGAAAAAAGGCCTTCATCTGGCGATGAAGGCCTTTTACTTTGTGCAGCGCGCTGCGTTACTTCTTCACTTTCGCGCCCGGTTCCGTCACGAAGCCGAGCTTCGTCAGGCCGCCTGCCTGCGCATCGGACATCACCTCGGCCACGCGCTCGTATGCGACCTTGCGGTCCGCACGCAGATGCAGTTCCGGTTGCGGCTGATGCTGCGCCGCTTCCGCGATGCGCGCCTGCAACTGGTCGCGCGTAACGGTATGGTCGTTCCAGAGGATCGTGCCGTCGCCCTGGATCGCGACGTCGACCGTCTGCGGTTTCTCGTCGACGGGCTGACTGCTTGCACGCGGCAGATCGATCTTCACCGCATGCTGCATGGCCGGGATCGTCACGAGGAAAATGATCAGCAGGACCAGCATGACGTCGACGAGCGGCGTCATGTTGATCTCGCTCATCACGCCGTCGTCGTCATCGTCGCCGAAGCCGGTATTCATTGCCATGGTTCGCCCCCGCTTCAGCTGGCGCGCGCGGCGAGACGCAGGCCGCTGCGATCCGACGACGATGCGAGACGTTCGCCCGTCACGAAATAGGCGTGCAGGCCGTGCGCGAAGCGGCGCAGCTTGCTGACGATGCCCTTGTTCGCACGCGTGAGCGCGTTGTAGCCGAGCACGGCCGGGATCGCGACGAACAGGCCGAATGCCGTCATGATCAGCGATTCGCCGACCGGGCCCGCGACCTGATCGATCGACGTCTGGCCCGTCATGCCGATCGCGAGCAGCGCGTGATAGATGCCCCACACCGTACCGAACAGGCCGACGAACGGCGCCGTGCTGCCGATCGACGCGAGGATGGCGAGGCCGCTCTGCATGCGCGCGATGCCTTCGTCCATCGTGTCCTTCAGGCAGCGCGTGACCCAGTCGGACACGTCCATGCGGTCATGCAGATGCGGCTGCGTCTGATGGTGGTGGTCGGCCGCTTCCTTGCCCGACAGCGCGAGCGCGAGGAACGGATTGTCGACCGGCGTCGACGCAGCAAGGCCGAGCTTCTTGATGCCGTCCTCGAAGTCGTCCGAATGCCAGAAGGCTTGCTCCGCATTTTTCGTCAGGCGGTTCAGGCGCACCACGTTCCAACCCTTCACGACGATCACGATCCACGACAGGACCGACATCACGAGCAGCGTGATCGCAATGGCGCGCGTCACGAAATCACCTTGCGCCCAGACGTGCGCGATACCGTAGCTTTGCATTTTTGTTTCCCTTGAATCTTTGCGGATAAGGCTGGTTAATCGGTGAGCCCGAAGTTGTAGGGCTGCGTGCGAGCGGCGCGGATCGCCTGACCGTTTTCGATATACGGACGGCAGGTGGTCGCGCGCATCGCATCGAGCGCGGCTTCGTCGAGACGCGGATAGCCGCTGCTCTTCTGCAATTCGATGCTTTCGATCTTCCCCGTCACGCCGACGACGAAGTGCACGTACGCGGTGCCCGTTTCGCCGCGACGGCGCGACATCGCCGGGTAGTCGGGCTTCACGAACGAGCACTGCAGCGTCGGCACGTTCTTCGGCGCGCTGACCTGCATCGTTTCGCGGGCGGGGCCCGGCGCCGTTGCGGGAGCGGGTGCTGCCGCGGCCGGCGCGGCGGGCGAGGGCTCGGCGGCGGCCGGGGCGGGCGTCGGCGACGGTTCGGGCGACGGCGCGACCGGCTGCGGCGTCGGCTTCGCGACCTTCGGCACCGGCTTCGGCTCGACCTTCGGCTTGACGTGCGGGACCGGCTTCGGCGGTGCCGGCTGCGGGATCGATTCGGCCGCGACCTGCTGCGCGACCGGCGCCGGCGGCGCGATCAGCTGCGCGGTGATCGACTGGACCTCGACGGATTTCGGCGGCGGCGCGCTGCGATGGAGCCATGCGGCCGTCAGCATGATCGCGTGTGCGGCCAGCACACCGACCGCGACGGCGACGACTCGGAGATTCATACGTGGAACAGCCGGCAAGACGCCGGCAGAAGCGGAATGCGATGGCTGCATGTTAGCTTGAAAGAACGACGTCGCACCCGGGGCGCGGCGGGTGAAACGGCATCACTTGCGGAAGATCAGCAGCGAGATGCATACGGTGGTGACAAAACCGATCAGCAGTTCCATGTCCAGCTCCTTCGCGAATAAACCGGTGGCTTGCGCAGACGATGGCTTGCTGACGGGAAAAACAAAAAAGCGGCCGAGGCCGCACGCGCACGCTCGGCCCGCTCAGGCCGCCTTGCGTTCGTAGAACGTCACCGGAATCGGATGAGCGTGATGCTCGACACCGCACCGGCTCGCGCACACGCCGTGCTCGGCCATCAGGTCGCGTACCGACTCCTCGCATTTGCCGCAGCAGGTCGCCACGCCAAGCTCGAACTGAAGCTCGTCGAACGAGTCCACGCCCTCCGCGAGGGACGCGCGAATCTTCCGATCGGAAACAGACTTGCATACGCAGACGATCATGATGAGTGCGATAGCTAACGTTAATGCGAATTATTATCATTAAATTCTGCGGCGTTGACAAGCGCGGGTTCGGTTTTTTTAAAGGTCATCGGACCCTGATAGGGGCAAGCGGCCGCACCTTGCGATGCGCGGCGAAGGGGGCGGGGTCAGGTGGACGCGCAAGCGTGCGCGTTCGGCGATGCGATCGTGACGGCTTCGACCGGCGCGTCGAGGTCGAGCAGCGTCGATGCGAGCGCCTGCAACGGGCGCCCGTCGCCCGTCGAGCAGAAGCGGGGAGCGGCCGCAGGCACGCCGGCGGGCGTACGCAGCCCGTGCTGTTCCAGCACGCGGGCCAGCTGGCGCGCGATCGCGTCGCTCGTGTCGACGATCGTCATGCGCTCGCCGATCAGGCTGCGAATCGCGGGGGTGAGAAACGGATAGTGCGTGCAGCCGAGCACGATCGTGTCGGCACCTGCGTCAAGCATCGGCTTCAGATAGCCGTCGAGAAGCGTGCGCAGCGCGGGCGAGCCGGTGTCGCCGCGCTCGACGGCCTGCACGAGGCCGTGACCGGGCTGGCAGATGAAACGACACCCGGCGCCGTGGCGTTCGAGCAGCGCCTGGAACCGCGCGCTGCGCAACGTGGCCTGCGTGGCCAGCACGCCGACGACGCCGCTCGCCGATTGCTCGACCGCCGGCTTGATGCCGGGCTCGACGCCGACGAGCGGAATCGCGAGACGTTCGCGTACCGCCGCGATCGATTGGGCGGTTGCCGTGTTGCATGCGACGACGAGCGCCTTGGCGCGTTGCTCGACGAGCCACTCGCCGATCGCGAGCGTGCGTTCGGTGATGAACGCGTCGTCGCGCTCGCCGTACGGCGCATGGCGCGTGTCGGCGACATAGACGAACGATTCGCCGGGCAGCCGCGCACGAACCGCACGCAGCACCGACAGGCCGCCCAGCCCGGAATCGAAGATCCCGATCGGTGCGGCGGCAGCGGTAGCGGTGCGGTGCGCTTCGGCGGCGCGCGGGGAAATCGTCATCGTCATGCGAACGGCGAACGGGCGGGGTGCGCTTACTCCGGCGAACCCATCATCGACTGCTGATAGTTCTGCAGGCCGACCTTGCCGATCAGGTCGATCTGCGTTTCCAGCCAGTCGATATGCTCTTCGGTGTCGTCGAGGATCTTTTCGAAGATCTCGCGCGACACGTAGTCGCGCACCGATTCGCAATAGGCGATCGCTTCCTTGCAGGTGGCCTGCGAGATCTGCTCGAGCTTCAGGTCGCACTTCAGGATTTCTTCGGTCTCCTCGCCGACGAGCAGCTTGTGCAGATCCTGCAGGTTCGGCAGGCCGTCGAGCATGAACACGCGCTCGATCAGCCAGTCCGCGTGTTTCATTTCGCCGATCGATTCGTCGTATTCGTGCTTGCCGAGCTTGTCGAGGCCCCAGTGCTTGTACATGCGGGCATGCAGGAAGTACTGGTTGATCGCCGTGAGTTCGTTCTTCAGCTGGGCGTTCAGGTATTCGATGACTTTCTTGTCGCCTTGCATGGCTTTTCCTTCTTCAGTAGCGCTTCAGAAACCGAACGATAATCGCTGGAACACGAAATGCCAAGCGCCGAAGCCTTGTCCGATCGGCTTGTCGGCCGTAATGAGAATCAACCGCGAACGGTCCACGAGAAACGATTCGCGATACGCGTGAATGCAAACCGGAATGAAAAAGGCCGGACAGCGTCTGTCCGGCCTTTCGCATCGTTGCGCTTAAGCGGTCGCGACCGGGATCTTGCCGATCTTCGCCTGCCATTCCTTCGGACCGGTCTGGTGCACCGACGTGCCCGAAGAATCGACAGCAACTGTTACAGGCATGTCCTTCACGTCGAATTCGTAGATCGCTTCCATCCCGAGATCTTCGAATGCGATCACCTTCGCGTCGCGGATCGCCTTCGACACGAGGTACGCGGCGCCGCCGACCGCCATCAGATAGGCCGCCTTGTGCTTCTTGATCGCCTCGATCGCGACCGGGCCGCGCTCGGCCTTGCCGATCATCGAGATCAGGCCCGTCTGCGCGAGCATCGTCTCGGTGAACTTGTCCATCCGCGTGGCGGTCGTCGGGCCCGCCGGGCCGACCACTTCGTCGCGCACCGGATCGACCGGGCCGACGTAGTAGATCACGCGGTTCGTGAAGTCGACCGGCAGCTTCTCGCCCTTCGCGAGCATGTCGGCGATGCGCTTGTGCGCAGCGTCGCGGCCCGTCAGCATCTTGCCCGACAGCAGCAGCGTCTGGCCCGGCTTCCAGCTCGCGACTTCTTCCGGCGTCAGCGTGTTCAAGTCGACGCGCTTGCTCGTTTCGGTGTTCGGCTCCCAGTTGACCTTCGGCCATGCGTCGAGCGACGGCGCCTCGAGCTTCGCCGGGCCCGAGCCGTCGAGCACGAAATGCGCGTGGCGCGTGGCCGCGCAGTTCGGGATCAGCGCGACCGGCTTCGATGCCGCATGCGTCGGCGCCGCCATGATCTTCACGTCGAGCACGGTCGACAGGCCGCCGAGACCTTGCGCGCCGATGCCGAGCGCGTTCACCTTCTCGTGCAGTTCGACGCGCAGTTCCTCGATCCAGTCCTGCGGGCCGCGCGCGATGATTTCCTGGATGTCGATCGGATCCATCAGCGATTCCTTCGCCATCAGCATCGCCTTCTCGGCGGTGCCGCCGATGCCGATCCCGAGCATGCCGGGCGGGCACCAGCCCGCGCCCATCGTCGGCACGGTCTTCAGCACCCAGTCGACGATCGAGTCGGACGGATTGAGCATCACGAACTTCGACTTGTTCTCGGAGCCGCCGCCCTTGGCCGCGACCTGCACGTCGACCTTGTCGCCCGGCACGATCTCGTAGTGGATCACCGCCGGCGTATTGTCCTTCGTGTTCTTGCGCGCGCCTTCCGGCGGATTCACGATCGATGCGCGCAGCACGTTGTCCGGATGCGTGTAGCCGCGGCGCACGCCTTCGTTGATCATGTCGGTCACGCTCATCGTCGCGCCGTCCCAGCGCACGTCCATGCCGACCTTCACGAAGATCGTCACGATCCCGGTGTCCTGGCAGATCGGGCGGCGGCCTTCCGCACACATGCGGCTGTTCGTGAGGATCTGCGCGATCGCGTCCTTCGCGGCCGGGCTCTCTTCGAGCTCGTATGCGCGGCCGAGCGCCTGGATGTAGTCGAGCGGATGGTAGTAGCTGATGTATTGCAGCGAATCCGCGATGCTCTGGATCAGGTCTTCCTGTTTGATGACGGTCATGGCTGAGGCTCTGTGGGGACAGTAGGAATGCTGGGCCGGCCGTTCAGGCCGGCGTGCGCGACGCAGCGGCTGTCTGCGTCTCGTGGAAATGGGCCGGGTGCGTGTGCGTCGTGAGGCGGTCGACCCACGCCATCACGAGCGCCGACACGAGGAACGACACGTGGATGATCACCTGCCACATGATCGCGTGCAGCGTGTGCTGATCGGGATTGATGAAGGTTTTCAGCAGATGGATCGACGAAATGCTGATCAGCGCCATCGACAGCTTGACCTTCAGCACGCCCGCATTCACGTGGTCGAGCCATTCGGGCTCGTCGGGATGGCCTTCGATGCCGAGACGCGACACGAACGTCTCGTAACCGCCGACGATCACCATGATCAGCAGGTTCGAGATCATCACCACGTCGATCAGGCCGAGCACCGCGAGCATCACGCTGATTTCGTCGAGACTCGTTGCGTGCGACAGCAGATGCCAGACTTCTTTCAGAAACAGGAACACGTAAATCGCCTGCGCGACGATGAGCCCGAGATAGAGCGGAACCTGGAGCCAGCGGCTCATGAAGATCAGCGCGGGCAAAGGGCGCAACGGACGAGCGGCGGGACGGCCGGGCGAGTGCGGGACGGACATGGTGAACGTGCTGCGGTGTGCGGTATCGTGGGTGACTTAAAAGGCGCGCTATTGTAACGCGTCGGCCGGCGCGCCTGCAGCGACGCGCCGATGTGCCGGGGACGGATCAGGAGGCGGCGGCGCCCGCCGGTTTGGTGCGCAGGCTGGCGAGCACGATCCCGCCGACCACGCACGCGAGCGCGATGCCATGCGCGAACGTCGGCCGCTCGCCGAGGAACGCGATCCCGTAGACGGCTGCCGCGACCGGCAGCACCGCGCTGAACACGCCGGCGAGGCTGCCCGGCACGTGGCGGATACCCTTCATCCATAGCCAGAACGAGAAGATGCTCGCCGACAGCCCGTACCACACGACGAGCGCCCACGTGCTCGCCGGCACGCTTGCATAGTCGAAGCGCCACAACGCGCCGGCGCCGAGCGGCAGCATCAGCAGCAGGCCGAACAGGTGCGTGTAGGCGCAGATGTCGATCGGCGCGAGCGTCTGCGTGAGGCGGCGCGACAGGATCACGTAGATCGATTCGCAGCACACGGCGCCGAGGATCAGCAGGTTGCCGGTCAGCGAACCGGTCGGCGCGCCCTGCGCGGCCGCATTGCCGTTCGCGAGGTTGATCGTCACGACGCCCGCGATCGCGAGCACGATCGACACGAGCGCACGGCCGTTCGGCTTTTCTCCGAGGAACAGCCAGGCGAACAGCGCGACGATCGCGGGGATCGTGCTCGTGATCACGCCGGCTGCGACGGCGCTCGTATGCTGTACGCCGTTGAGCATCAGCAGCGTGAACATGAACGTGCCGAAGAACGCCTGCAGAAACAGGTTCAGCCATTCCGCGCGCCGCACCGCGCGCATCTTCACGGGATTGAACAGCGGCCACAGCACGGCGATCGCGATCACGAAACGCAGGGTGGCGAGCAGGGCGACGGGAACGAAGGCGACGATCGATTTGCCGATGCCGACGTTGACGCCGACGAAGAGCATCGACAGGACGAGACAGAATGCGTAGCGATTCAAGCTGGAATCCGGAAGGCGAGTTCAGTTAGGATTGTAGGGTCGCGGCCGGCGGCGCGCCAAGCGCCGGCCGCCGCGCGACACTGCCATGCCGCGTAAGTGACGGGTAAGTTGAAGCGCTTATCTTCAAACAGCCGGACCGCCGACCGCCTTCGTGTGCGTGACGCGGTGCAGCATCGTGTGCGACCTGCCGGGTCGCGCGCGGGTGAGTGGGAGACAGCGGCGCCGAGGCGCCGGCCAAGACGCGGCGCGCACGATCGCGCCGCCATGCAGAGGATTCATGTTCACCAAGGGGTAGTCGATGTCTGCGATTGAATCGGTTCTTCACGAAAGCCGCCAGTTTGCGCCTCCCGCGGCGCTCGAGAAGGCGGCGACCATTTCCGGCATGGAGGCCTATCGCGCACTGGCCGCCGAGGCCGAGCGCGATTACGAAGGGTTCTGGGCGCGCCTCGCACGCGAGGGCCTCGCGTGGCACAAGCCGTTTACGAAGGTGCTCGACGAGTCCGATGCGCCGTTCTACAAGTGGTTCGACGACGGCGAACTGAATGCGTCGTACAACTGCCTCGACCGCCACGTCGAAGCCGGCAACGGCCAGCGCGTCGCGGTGATCTTCGAGGCCGACGACGGCACCGTCACGCGCGTCACCTATGCCGACCTGCTCGCGCGCGTCTCGCGCTTCGCCAATGCGCTGAAGAAACGCGGCATCGGCAAGGGCGACCGCGTCGTCATCTACATGCCGATGTCGATCGAAGGCATCGTCGCGATGCAGGCCTGCGCGCGCATCGGCGCGACGCACTCGGTCGTGTTCGGCGGCTTCTCCGCGAAATCGCTGAACGAACGGCTCGTCGACGTCGGCGCGGTCGCGCTGATCACGGCCGACGAGCAAGTGCGCGGCGGCAAGACGCTGCCACTGAAGAACATCGCCGACGAAGCGATCGCGATGGGCGGCTGCGACGCGGTGAAGAGCGTGATCGTCTATCGCCGCACGGGCGGCAAGATCGACTGGCATGCCGATCGCGACCTGTGGATGCACGAACTGGCCGACGGCGAATCCGACACCTGCGCGCCCGAATGGGTCGGCGCCGAGCATCCGCTGTTCATCCTCTATACGTCCGGTTCGACCGGCAAGCCGAAGGGCGTGCAGCACAGCACCGGCGGCTACCTGCTGTGGGCCGCGCAGACGATGAAGTGGACCTTCGACTGGAAGCCCACCGACGTGTTCTGGTGCACGGCCGACATCGGCTGGGTCACGGGCCACACCTACATCACGTATGGGCCGCTCGCGTGCGGCGGCACGCAGGTCGTGTTCGAAGGCGTGCCGACGTATCCCGATGCGGGCCGCTTCTGGAAGATGATCGGCGATCACAAGGTCAGCGTGTTCTATACGGCGCCGACCGCGATCCGCTCGTTGATCAAGGCGGCCGAAGCCGACGAGAAGGTCCACCCGAAGAGTTACGACCTGTCGAGCCTGCGCATCATCGGCACGGTCGGCGAGCCGATCAATCCGGAAGCGTGGATGTGGTACCACAAGCACGTCGGCCAGGAGCGCTGCCCGATCGTCGATACGTGGTGGCAGACCGAAACGGGCGGCCACATGATCACGCCGCTGCCCGGCGCGACGCCGACGGTGCCCGGTTCATGCACGCTGCCGCTGCCGGGCATCATGGCCGCGGTCGTCGACGAGACGGGCCAGGACGTGCCGAACGGTCAGGGCGGCATCCTGGTCGTCAAGCGGCCGTGGCCGTCGATGATCCGCACGATCTGGGGCGACCCGGAGCGCTTCAAGAAGAGTTACTACCCCGAGGAACTCGGCGGCAGGCTGTATCTGGCCGGCGACGGCACGGTGCGCGACAAGGAAACCGGCTACTTCACGATCATGGGCCGCATCGACGACGTGCTGAACGTGTCCGGTCACCGGCTCGGCACGATGGAGATCGAGTCGGCGCTCGTTGCGCACGAGCTCGTGGCCGAAGCCGCGGTGGTCGGCCGTCCCGACGACACGACGGGCGAAGCGGTGGTCGCGTTCGTCGTGCTCAAGCGCGCGCGGCCCGAAGGCGAAGAAGCCGCGGCGCTCGCGAAGGCGCTGCGCGACTGGGTCGGCAAGCAGATCGGCCCGATCGCGAAGCCGAAGGACATCCGCTTCGGCGACAACCTGCCGAAGACGCGCTCGGGCAAGATCATGCGGCGCCTGCTGCGCTCGCTCGCGAAGGGCGAGGCCATCACGCAGGACACGTCCACGCTCGAGAATCCGGCGATTCTCGAGCAGCTGACCGAAGCGCGCTGATCGTCCCCGTCGCGCGCATTGCGCGCATGAGCCCCTGCGCGGCCGTCCGGATTGTCCGCGCGGGGGCTTTTTGTCAAACAACGGCATGACCGTTCCGACCCGCCCGGCGCCCGTCGCGCCGCCGCCCGTTCCCGAGCCGCTCGCGCGCGCCCATGCGCGCTATTGGCGTTTCAACGTCGTGCTGATCGTCGTGCTGATGGCGATCGGCTTTTCGGTATCGTTCGTCGTGCCGTTCTTCGCGCCCGCGCTCGCGCACCTGCGTTTTGCCGGCTTCAGCCTGCCGTTCTACGTCGGCGCGCAAGGCGCGATTCTCGTGTACCTCGTGCTGATCGCCGTCTATATCGGGCTGATGCAGCGCGCCGATCGCACGCTGCGCCGCACGTACGATCTCTACGCGACACGCGCGGACGACCCGCGCGGCGGCCGCTGATTCATGCTCACGCATCGACTCATTCGCGCGTACGCGCTCTACACGCTCGGCTTTCTCGGCTTCGTGCTGCTGCTGTGGCGCATCGAGCGCGCGACGGGCTCCGGCGTCTGGATCGGCTACGTGTTCCTGTTCGTGCCGATTGCCGTCTATGCGGTGATCGGGCTTTTGTCGCGCACCTCCGATCTCGTCGAATACTACGTGGCGGGGCGGCGCGTGCCGTCGGCGTTCAACGGGATGGCGACCGCGGCCGACTGGTTGTCGGCCGCCTCGTTCATCGGCCTCGCCGGATCGCTCTATGCGACCGGCTACGATGCGCTCGCGTACGTGATGGGCTGGACCGGCGGCTTCTGTCTCGTCGCGTTTCTGCTCGCCCCGTACGTGCGCAAGCTCGCGCGCTATACGATTCCCGATTTTCTCGGCACGCGCTTTTCGAGCACGGCCGTGCGCGCGCTTGCGGCCGGCGCGGCGATTCTCTGTTCGTTCGTCTATCTGGTCGCGCAGATTCAGGGCATCGGGCTGATCGCGACGCGCTTCATCGGCGTCGATTTCGCGATCGGCATCTTCTGCGGGCTCGCGGGGATTCTCGTCTGCTCGTTTCTCGGCGGCATGCGCGCCGTCACGTGGACGCAGGTTGCGCAGTACATCATCCTGATCAGCGCGATCCTGATACCGGTGTCGCTGATCGCGATGAAGAACGGGCTCGGGCCCGTGCCGCAGTTCACGTACGGCAAGCTGATGGAGCGCGTCGCCGAATACGAGGCGCGCGTGCGCGATGGGGCCGAAGAGCAGCAGGTGCGCGACGCGTACCGGCGGCGTGCGGCGCAGATTCAGACGCAGCTCGACCGGCTGCCGGGCTCGTATGCCGACGCGCGCCGACAGCTCGCCGATCAGCTCGCCGACCTGCGGCGTCACAACGGGCCGCTGCGCGAGATCACGCTGCGCGAGCGCGAACTCGCGGAGTTTCCGCGCGACCCGGCGGCGGCGCGCGTCGTCTGGACGCAGATGCGCGACGAACTGCTCGCGCGCGCGGAGCCGCCGGTGCCGATGCACGAGCCGTTTCCGGCCGCAAGCGACGCCGAGCGCAAGCCGCGCGAACGCAATTTCCTCGCATTGCTGCTGTGCCTGTCGCTCGGCACCGCGAGCTTGCCGCACATCCTGACGCGCTACAACACGACGACGTCGGTCGCATCGGCGCGGCGCTCGGTCGGCTGGACGCTGTTCTTCATCGCGCTGTTCTATCTGAGCGTGCCGGTGCTCGCGGTGATGATCAAGTACGAGATCCTCGCGAATCTCGTCGGTCGGCCGTTCGCGGAATTGCCCGCATGGGTCACGCAGTGGCATCACTTCGAGCCCGATCTGATCAGCGTGATCGACGAGATCCGCGACGGCATCGTGCATGGGGCGGAGATCCAGATGCAGCCGGACATGGTCGTGCTCGCCGCACCGGAAATCGCGGGGCTGCCGTACGTCGTGTCGGGGCTCGTTGCGGCCGGTGCGCTGGCCGCCGCGTTGTCGACCGCGGACGGGCTGCTGCTGACGATCGCGAATGCGCTGTCGCACGACGTCTACTACTGCATGGTCGCGCCCGACGCGACGAGTCAGCGTCGTGTGACGATCTCGAAGGTGCTGCTGCTCGGCGTCGCGTTGTTCGCGTCGTACGTCGCGTCGCTCAATACCGGGAAGATCCTGTTTCTCGTCGGCGCGGCGTTTTCGCTCGCGGCGTCGAGCTTTTTTCCGGTGCTCGTGCTCGGCGTGTTCTGGAAACGCACGACGACGCGCGGCGCGATCGCCGGGATGGTGACGGGGCTTGCGGTATGCGTCTATTACATCGTGTCGACGTATCCGTTCTTCACGCAGCTGACGGGCTTTGCCGGGCCGACGTGGTTCGGGATCGAGCCGATCAGTTCGGGCGTGTTCGGTGTGCCGGCCGGGTTTGCGGTGGCGATCGTCGTGAGCCTGCTCGATCGGCGGCCCGACGACTATACGCGGGCGCTCGTCGACTATATTCGGCACCCTTGAATGCGCGAGGCGGGGGCTGCGTACGCCGGAAAGAGAAATGCCCGCTTGCGCGGGCATTTCGGATCTGGCGGAGAGAGGGTCCGTCTGCGTTGAATTCATCGGCGTTCATCAAAAATCACATGACATCGCTGGGAGGTATCCGGAATTCCGTGTGTGAGGCGGGTTGAGATTCAGATTCCAATGTTGAATCGTTCGGGGTAAAGCAGCGCGAACTGGGTCATCGCGCTCTTCCAATCGTGCCGAGAGCCGGTCCACTTGGCCACGACGTTGCGCAGCGCCAGCCAGATCAGTTTGAGCGCGGCCTCGTCCGACGGGAAGTGGCCGCGCGCCTTGATGATCTTTCGGAGCTGCATATGCAGCGACTCGATCGCGTTGGTCGTATATACAATTTTCCGGATGTCGGGCGCGAAGGCGTAGAACGGAATCACCTGATCCCAGGCCCGGCGCCAGAGCGCGGCAATCGGAGGGTATTTCGTACCCCACGGGCTCGTATCGAACGCGTCCAGCGCCACGGCGGCCGCTTCGGCTGACGGCGCCCGATAGACTTCCTTGAGCGCCGCTGCGACCGATTTCCGGTCCTTCCAACTGGCGAAGTCCAGCGAGTTCCGGATCAGATGCACGATGCAGGTCTGGACCGTCGTTTCCGGGAACACCGTGTTGATCGCTTCCGGGAAGCCCTTCAGGCCGTCGACCACGGCGATCAGAATGTCCTGCACGCCGCGCAGCTTCAGGTCGTTGACCACCCACAGCCAGAACTTGGCGCCCTCGGTCTGCTCGATCCAGAGGCCCAGCACGTCGCGTGTGCCGTCGCGGCGCACGCCCAGCGCCAGGTAGATCGCCTTGTTGCGCACGACGCCCTCGTCGCGGATCTTCACTCGCAAGGCGTCGAAGAACACCATCGGGTACATCGGCTCGAGCGGTCGCTGTTGCCACTCGCGTACCTCGTCGATCACGGCGTCGGTCACCGTGCTGATGAATTCCGGCGACACCTCGATGCCGTACATCTCCAGCAAGAAACCCTGAATCTCCCGCACGCTCATGCCGCGTGCGTACATCGCAATGATCTTGTCGTCGAAGCCCGTGAAGCGTCGCTCGCCCTTGGCGATCAGCACCGGATCGAACGTGCCTTCGCGGTCGCGCGGAATCTCGACGTCGAGCAGATCATCGTCGGTCGCGATGCGCTTACGGCTGGTGCCGTTGCGATGGTTCGTGCGGCCCGCCGGCTTGGCATCGCCCTTCTCGTAGCCCAGGTGGTGGGTCAGTTCGCCGCCCAGCGCGCGCTCGAATATCGCCTTCTTCAGGGCCGCGAATTGCTCGTTGATCGAAGCCCGATCCAGCGTTCCGGGCACCAGTTGCTTGATGAGTTCCGGGTCCAGGTTCAAGCCCTTGCCCGGTTCTACCGGCACTTCTTCCTTGCGTTTGCGTGGCATAACGTGGCTACTTGGCCATCAGTTTATGCCTCACTGTCAGCGTCGGATAGATACTCCCCACTTTCGTCGAAGTAATTTTCCCCAGTTTTTTATCTGACGGCGCCGCGGTAGCGGCGCCGTCCTGTCGATCGCCGACCATATTGCCCTTGAGATCCGTCGTGGGGGTGTCGGTGGTCGAGCTGGAGGAAGTGATGACGATTCTGGAATTGCATCGGCAAGGGCTGAGTATTTCGGCCATCGCTGCTCGACTGAGTATGGACCGCAAGACCGTTCGTAAATACATCAGGAATGGCGTTCAGGCACCGCGTTACGGTCCGCGCGCGCCGCGACCGTGCGTGGTCGATCCGTTCGTCCACTACGTCACCGAACGTGTACGCGAGTTTCCCGACCTGAGCGTCGAACGTCTGCTGCGCGAGATCCGGGCCATGGGGTATACCGGCGGCCGCACGGCGCTGGGCGACCTGGTTCGGGAAGTCCGGCCGCCGCGCCAACGCGGCTTCGAGGTGCGCTTTGAGACGCCCGCCGGTCATCAGGCTCAAGTGGATTTCGCGCACTTCAATGTCGAGTTCGATGACGCGCCCGGCCAGCGGCGTTCGATCTGGCTGTTCTCGATCGTGCTTGGGCACAGCCGCTATCTCTGGGGACGTTTCGTCGAGCATCAGGACCTACAGACCGTCCTGCGCTGCCACATGGAAGCGTTCGAGCACCTCGGCGGCGCTCCGCGCGAGATTCTGTACGACCGGATGAAGGCGGCCGTGCTGGGCGAAGTCGAGAAGCACATCGTCTACAACGCGAAGCTGGTCGCGTTTGCGCAGCACTACGGCTTCGCGCCGCGCGCCTGCAAGGCGTATCGCGCCAAGACCAAGGGCAAGGTCGAGCGGCCGTATCGCTATATCCGGCAGGACTTCTTCCTGGCGCGCCGCTTCCAGAACCTCGCCGACCTGAACCGACAGTTGCGCGAGTGGCTCGACACGGTTGCCAATGTCCGCGTGCACGGCACCACGCACCGCGTCGTCGCTCAGCACTTCAGTGAGGAGCGTCCTACGCTGCAGGCGTTGCCGGCCGGCACCTTCAACGGCGTGATCCGGCTTGAGCGGCGCGTGAGCCACGAAGGTCTCGTCTCGGTCGGCGGCAACTACTACAGCGTGCCCGATCGTACGCGCAAGCGCGTGCTCGACGTCCACAGTCTGGCTCACGAGATCCGTATCTACGAGGACGGTGAACTGCTGGCGGTGCATCCCGTGTTGGAAGGCCGGCGACGAACCTCGCTGTTGCCCGGTCATCGGCGTGCAAACCAGCGTAAGCAGCCGGCACGGCACCCCGTGCCATCGGTGACGGCGAGCGTGGCTCGCCGGCCCTTGTCGTTCTATGACCAGGTCGCAAGACGTCTCGCAGAAGCCGGGAGGACCGCATGAACAGCATGCCTGCCTCGACACTGGAGCGCATCCGGCGCTATCTCGTCGGCCTGCGCATGCCGCGCGCGCTCGAAACGCTGGATGCCACCCTGAACCGCTTCGAGCAAGGCGACAGTTCGATGCTCGAAGTGCTGGAAACGTTGCTGGGCGAGGAGTTCACGACACGCGAAACACGCCGCATCCGGATGGCGCTGCAGACCGCGCGGCTCGGCACGATCAAGACGCTGGCCGGCTACGACTTCAGCTTCCAGCCGAGCCTGGATCGCGATCGCATCATGACGCTTGCGCAACTCGAGTTCATCGAACGACGACAGACCGTTCACTTCCTGGGGCCGCCCGGCACGGGCAAATCGCAGGTATCTATAGCAGTGCGGGGTTGACGCCGAGGGGCAAGTCGATGATAG
>NZ_JBQYLP010000095.1:0-16369 GCF_052683555.1 Burkholderia sp. BC1 | reverse complement strand
CGTCAACAACTTTTTTCACTACATCGTTGCGACTGCGGGGTTCTTCTTCCTGCGTCGGGCAGGCGCTCTATGCTGCAGCACACGTCCGACTTCGCTTCCCCTTTCGCGCCGCGTTTCCGTTAGCGCGAAAGAGGCGTGATTCTATGCACCCCACGCCCAACGCGCAAGCGGTTTGTGAAAATATTTTTAAAAGCCACCGTGCGCTGCCGCGCACGGTGGCTTCGAGGCGACGACGCACGGATTCGACTGCGTTACGCGCTGCGCCGTTGGCATCAAACGCCACAACCGCCGCGCGATGCCATCACCGGTTCTTGAACACCGGCTTGCGCTTCTCGACGAACGCCGCCATCCCTTCCTTCTGATCCTCGGTCGCGAACAGCGAGTGGAACAGCCGGCGCTCGAAATGAACACCTTCCGCCAGCGTCGTCTCGTACGCCCGATTCACCGACTCCTTGATCATCATGACCGCGGGCAGCGAAAACTCGGCGATCGTCGCCGCAGCCGACAACGCCTCGCCGAGCAGCTTGTCCGCCGGCAGCACGCGCGATACGAGCCCGGCGCGCTCCGCCTCGTCCGCATCCATGAAGCGCGCAGTCAGGCACATGTCCATGGCCTTCGCCTTCGATATCGCGCGCGGCAGGCGCTGCGTGCCGCCGGCGCCCGGCATCACGCCCAGCTTGATTTCCGGCTGGCCGAATTTCGCCGTATCGGCGGCGAAGATGATGTCGCACATCATCGCCAGCTCGCAGCCGCCGCCGAGCGCAAAACCGGCGACCGCTGCAATGATCGGCTTGCGGATCTGGCGCACCGTCTCCCAGTTGCGCGTGATGTAGTCGCCGCGGTACACGTCCATATAGGAATAGGTGGCCATCATGCCGATGTCCGCTCCGGCCGCGAAGGCCTTCTCGCTTCCCGTTACGACGATCGCGCCCACGGCGTCGTCGGCGTCGAACGCCTTCAGCGCGGCGCCCAGCTCGTCCATCAGCGCGTCGTTCAACGCGTTCAGCGCCTTCGGCCGGTTCAGCGTGATCAGTCCGACACGCCCCCGCGTCTCCACCAGGATGTTCTCGTAAGACATCTATTTCTCCTCGATCAATGAATTGAGAAACGCCTCGCACACGCGAATAGTTTGATGCTACCATTCTCCGACCAACCGGTCGGTTAATTAATCGATCCAACCCTTCTCACGTTCATCAGGCCGCCGTCATGACCCATGCACTGTTCACGAAGCACGAAGACACGCTGAAACGCGCACTCGCCGCCATCGAGAGCCGCGGATACTGGAGCCCGTTCGCCGAAATGCCGAGCCCCAAAGTGTACGGGGAAAGCGGCAATGCAGACGGCGAAGCCGCGTTCAAATCGCACCTCGGCAAGACCTTCGAGCTCGACCAGCCGGCCAGCGGCGAGACGGTCGGCGCGGAACGTTCTCCGTATGGCGTCGCGCTCGACATCCGGTATCCGAAGTCGACGCCCGATGCGCTGATCGCCGCCGCCGGCTCTGCCCAGCGGGCGTGGCGCGAGGCCGGCCCGAGCGCGTGGATCGGTGTCAGCCTGGAAGTCCTCGCGCGCCTGAACCGCGCCAGCTTCGAAATCGCGTACAGCGTGATGCACACGACGGGCCAGGCGTTCATGATGGCGTTCCAGGCCGGCGGCCCGCATGCGCAGGACCGCGCGCTCGAGGCCGTCGCCTACGCGTGGGACCAACTGCGCCGCGTCCCGGCCGACGCGCATTGGGAAAAGCCGCAAGGCAAGAACCCGCCGCTCGCGATGCAGAAGCGTTACACGATCGTCCCGCGCGGCACCGGGCTCGTGCTCGGCTGCTGCACGTTCCCGACCTGGAACGGCTATCCCGGCCTGTTCGCCGATCTCGCGACCGGCAACACGGTCATCGTGAAGCCTCATCCGGGCGCAATCCTGCCGCTCGCGATCACCGTGCGGATCGCGCGCGACGTGCTGCGCGAGGCCGGCTTCGATCCGAACGTCGTGACGCTGCTCGCCACGGAGCCGAACGACGGCGCACTCGTGCAGGACCTCGCGCTGCGCCCCGAGATCAAGCTGATCGACTTCACCGGCAGCACGCAGAATGGCACGTGGCTCGAACGTCACGCCCATCAGGCGCAGGTCTACACCGAGAAGGCAGGCGTCAATCAGATCGTGATCGACTCGACCGACGACCTGAAAGCCGCCGCCAAGAACATCGCGTTCTCGCTTGCGCTGTACTCGGGGCAGATGTGCACCGCGCCGCAGAACATCTATGTGCCGCGCGACGGCATCCGCACCGCCGACGGCCATGCGAGCTTCGATGAAGTCGCGCAGGCGATCGCCGGCGCGGTGCAGAAACTCACCGGGGACCCGGCACGGTCGGTCGAGCTGATCGGCGCCATCCAGAACGACGGCGTGACGGCACGCATCGACGCCGCGCGCGCAGTCGGCCGCGTGCTTCTCGATAGCCAGACGCTTCAGCACCCCGCCTTCCCCGACGCTCGCATGCGCACGCCGCTCGTGCTGCAGCTCGACGTCGCCGACCGCGAAAAATTCACGCAGGAATGGTTCGGGCCGATCTCGTTCGTGATCGCGACCGACTCGACCGCGCAGTCGCTCGATCTCGCCGGCGAAATCGCCGCCGAGCATGGCGCGCTGACGCTGTCCGTCTACAGCATGGCCGACGACGTGATCGACGCCGCACACGAAGCCGCGGTGCGCGGCGGCGTCGCGCTGTCGATCAACCTGACAGGCGGCGTGTTCGTCAATCAGTCGGCCGCGTTCTCGGACTTCCACGGTACGGGCGCCAATCCGGCCGCGAACGCGGCGCTGGCCGATGCCGCATTCGTCGCCAACCGCTTCCGCGTGGTTCAGAGCCGCGTCCATGTTGCGCCGAAGGCGGCGCCCGCGGAAGTCGGCCAACCGGCATAACCCGAATGGCGGACGTGCAAACGCCGCCACATTCTCTACCATGAACGAATCCGCCATCCGGCGGGTTCGTCGCCTTCCGATACGCCATGACTGACGCCTATATCTGCGATGCCATTCGCACCCCTATCGGCCGCTACGGCGGCGCCCTGAAAGACGTCCGCGCCGATGACCTGGGCGCGGTGCCGCTGAAGGCGCTGATCGAGCGCAACCGCGACGTCGACTGGAACGCGGTCGACGACGTGATTTACGGCTGTGCGAACCAGGCCGGCGAAGACAACCGCAACGTCGCACGCATGTCGGCGCTGCTGGCCGGGCTGCCGACCGCCGTCCCCGGCACGACGCTGAACCGGCTCTGCGGCTCGGGCATGGACGCGATCGGCACGGCCGCGCGCGCGATCAAGGCCGGCGAAGCACGGCTGATGATCGCCGGCGGCGTCGAAAGCATGACGCGCGCACCGTTCGTGATGGGCAAGGCCGCGAGCGCATTCGCGCGTCAGGCCGACATCTACGACACGACGATCGGCTGGCGTTTCGTCAATCCGCTGATGAAACAGCGATACGGCGTCGACTCGATGCCGGAGACGGCCGAGAACGTCGCGGTCGACTACAACGTGAGCCGCGCCGATCAGGATCTGTTCGCGCTGCGCAGCCAGCAGAAGGCGGCCCGCGCGCAGCAGGACGGCACACTGGCCGAGGAAATCGTGCCCGTCACGATTGCGCAGAAGAAGGGCGACCCGCTCGTCGTGTCGCGCGACGAGCATCCGCGCGAGACATCGCTGGAAGCGCTCGCGAAGCTGAAGGGCGTCGTGCGCCCGGACGGCACGGTGACGGCCGGCAACGCGTCGGGCGTCAACGACGGCGCGTGCGCGCTGCTGCTCGCGAATGGGGAAGCGGCCGACCAGTACGGCCTGCGCCGCCGCGCGCGCGTCATCGGCATGGCGACCGCCGGCGTCGCGCCGCGCGTGATGGGTATCGGCCCGGCGCCGGCGACGCAGAAGCTGCTCCAGCAACTCGGCATGACGATCGACCAGTTCGACGTGATCGAACTGAACGAAGCGTTCGCGTCGCAGGGTCTCGCGGTGCTGCGCATGCTCGGCGTCGCCGACGACGATCCGCGCGTGAACCCGAACGGCGGCGCGATCGCGCTCGGCCATCCGCTCGGCGCATCGGGCGCGCGGCTCGTGACGACGGCGATGTATCAGCTGCATCGCACGAACGGCCGCTTCGCGCTGTGCACGATGTGCATCGGCGTCGGGCAAGGCATCGCGCTTGCGATCGAACGCGTATAACTGGCCGCCGCGCGCACCTATAACGAATCATCACGGAGACACTGCATGTCCTATCAGGCAATTCGGCTGGACATCGACGAAGCCGCCCGCGTGGCGACGATCACGCTCGATCGTCCCGACAAGCTGAACAGCTTTACGCGCGCGATGCATCGCGAACTGCAGTCGGCGCTCGACGAGGTCGGCGCGGCCGGTGCGCGCGCACTGATTCTGACGGGTGCCGGGCGCGGATTCTGCGCCGGGCAGGATCTCGCGGATCTCGACTTCACGCCGGGCGCGTCGACCGACCTCGGCGCGCTGATCGACGAGCACTTCAATCCGCTGATCCGGCGCCTGCAGCGCATGCCGATTCCGGTGATCGCCGCCGTCAACGGCACGGCCGCCGGTGCGGGCGCGAATCTCGCGCTCGCGTGCGATATCGTGCTCGCCGCGCGCTCGAGCAGCTTCATCCAGGCTTTCGTCAAGATCGGCCTCGTGCCGGACTCGGGCGGCACGTGGTTCCTGCCGCAGCGCGTCGGGATGGCGCGCGCGCTGGGCCTTGCGCTGACCGGCGACAAGCTCGGCGCCGAACAGGCGGAACAGTGGGGGCTGATCTGGCGCGCCGTCGACGATGACGCGCTCGCCGCATCGGCCCGTGAACTGGCCGCGCGGCTCGCGCAGCAACCGACGCTCGCGATCGCGTCGATCAAGCAGGCGATGCGCGACGGCATGACCCATACGCTCGACCAGCAACTCGATCTGGAGCGCGACCTGCAGCGCAAGCTCGGCCAGTCGCACGATTACGCCGAAGGCGTCAACGCATTCATCGAAAAGCGTGCGCCGCGCTTCGAGGGCCGCTGACATGACGACGAACCCGACGACCGACACGCTCGATCCCGACGCTCTCGCACGCATGACCGCGCACACCATGTACGAAGCCGACGCGTGCAGCCGCGCGCTCGGCATCGAAATCGTCGACGTGCGCGCCGGTTATGCGCGCCTGCGGATGCCCGTGCGCACCGATTTCCTGAACGGCCATCAGATCTGCCACGGCGGGCTGATCTTCACGCTCGCCGATTCGACGTTCGCATTCGCGTGCAATTCGTACAACGTCAATACGGTCGCAGCCGGCTGCTCGATCGAGTATCTGCGGCCCGTGCACGGCGGCGACGTGCTGACCGCCGAGGCAACCGAACAAACACGCAGCGGCCGGCACGGCATCTACGACATCCGCGTGACGAACCGCGCCGGCGAAACGGTGGCGATGTTTCGCGGCAAGTCCGCGCAGATCAAGGGCACCGTGATACCGGAAGACCGCTGACGTCGGCGCCACGCCCATAACAAACACTGGAGACACGCATGACTACCCCGCTACCGCTCGAGCCGATCGAGACCGCATCCCGCGACGAGCTGACCGCGATGCAGCTCGAACGCCTCAAATGGTCGCTGCGGCACGCGTACGACAACTCGCCGGTCTATCGCCGCAAGTTCGACGAAGCCGGCGTGCATCCGGACGACCTGCAAACGCTCGCCGACCTGTCGCGCTTCCCGTTCACGACGAAGAGCGACCTGCGCGACAGCTATCCGTTCGGGATGTTCGCGGTGCCGCAGGAGCGGGTCTCGCGCATTCATGCGTCGTCGGGCACGACCGGCAAACCGACCGTGGTCGGCTACACGGCGCGCGACATCGATACATGGGCGAACCTCGTGGCGCGCTCGATCCGCGCGGCCGGAGCGCGCCCCGGCGACAAGGTGCACGTGAGCTACGGGTACGGGCTGTTCACCGGCGGCCTCGGCGCGCACTACGGCGCCGAACGCGCGGGCCTCACGGTCATTCCGTTCGGCGGCGGCCAGACCGAAAAACAGGTGCAGCTGATCCAGGACTTCCGCCCCGACATCATCATGGTGACGCCGAGCTACATGCTGTCGATCGCCGACGAGTTCGAACGGCAGGGCGTCGATCCGGCGCAGAGTTCGCTGCGCATCGGCATCTTCGGCGCCGAGCCGTGGACCAACGACATGCGCGTCGCGATCGAGCAGCGGATGAAGATCGACGCGGTCGACATCTACGGGCTGTCCGAAGTGATGGGCCCCGGCGTCGCGTCGGAATGTGTCGAAACGAAGGACGGCCCGACGATCTGGGAAGATCATTTCTACCCGGAAATCATCGATCCCGACACCGGCGAAGTGCTGCCGGACGGCGAACTCGGTGAGCTCGTGTTCACGTCGCTGACGAAGGAAGCGCTGCCGATCATCCGCTACCGGACGCGCGACCTCACACGTCTGCTGCCGGGCACCGCACGTACGATGCGACGCATGGAAAAGATCACGGGCCGCTCGGACGACATGATGATCGTGCGCGGCGTGAACGTGTTTCCGACGCAGATCGAGGAGCAACTGCTGAAGCAGCGCGCGCTCGCGCCGCATTACCAGATCGTGCTGACGAAGGAAGGGCCGCTCGACGTACTGACGCTCAACGTCGAGCCGTGCCCCGAAACCGCGCCCGACACCGCCGCGATTCAGGCCGCGAAGCAGGCGCTCGCGTACGACATCAAATCGCTGATCGGCGTGACGGCGGTGATCAACGTGCTGCCGGTCAACGGGATCGAACGCTCGGTGGGCAAGGCGCGCCGCGTGATCGACAAGCGCAAGGGCTGAGCCGGCAAGTCGTCGCGCGCCGCATAGCG
The DNA here is from genome assembly GCF_052683555.1 of Burkholderia sp. BC1. NCBI lineage: Bacteria > Pseudomonadati > Pseudomonadota > Betaproteobacteria > Burkholderiales > Burkholderiaceae > Burkholderia > Burkholderia sp. BC1. The sequence goes on along the minus strand of NZ_JBQYLP010000095.1, from coordinate 9,504 downwards.
AGCGTCGCGGCGACCGCAACGCCATTTCGATGCAGCGCCCGACCGGCGAACGCCGGCCGGGCGTTTTTCTATTCATCGGCGCGAACCGTCCGGCCTCGCCCCAACGATTTCGCCGACAGGCGCGCGCCCCGCCGGCTATACGCCGCCGTCGGCCGTCACGACGACGACACGAAAACCCTCACGAATTCGGGAACAGCAGCCACATCCGGCCGACCTGCTTCATGCGACCGGCGAGGTCGCCCGCATCGTCGCCGAGCCCCCAGAAATAGTCGGCCCGCACGCCGCCCTTGATCGCGCTGCCCGTATCTTGGGCGAACACGAGTCGGTTCATCGGCGTGTTCGTCAGCGGACGCGTGGTCTGCAGAAACACCGGCGTGCCGAGCGGAATCGACGCCGGATCGACGGCGATCGAACGCTCGGGCGTGAGCGGCACGCCGAGCGCGCCGATCGGGCCGTCCGCGCCGCCGTGCGGCGCTTCCTCCTTCGTCGGCATCTCGCGGAAGAAGACGAAGCGCGGGTTCGTGTCGAGCAGCGCGTCGACACGGCCCGGATTCGCCTTCGCCCACGCCTTGATGCCCTGCATCGTCGCCTGCGCCGGCGTCAGTTCGCCGCGATCGAGCAGCCACTTGCCGATCGAGCGATACGGCTGATTGTTGGTGCCGCCGAAGCCGACGCGCATCACCGAGCCGTCGTCGAGCAGCACGCGCCCCGAGCCCTGCACCTGCAGGAAGAACGCCTCGATCGGGTCGTCGACCCACACGAGCTCGTTGCCGTTCAGTACGCCCGAGCGTTCGAGCTGCGCGCGCGCAGGCAGCGGCGCGCCGGCGCGATAGCCGGCCGGCCAGCGATACAGCGCATATTGATACGGGCCGCGGCGCACGCGCGAGCCGTGCAGCAACGGCTCGTAATAACCGGTCACGAGGCCGTCGAGCGTGCCGTCGGTATTCGCGAACTGGAACGGCGTGAAGTACGTTTCGAAAAACGCGCGCGCGCCGTTCGCGTCGAGTTCGTCGAGCCGCTCGGCGGCCGCGCACGCGCGCTGCCACGCCGGCTGCCGCGCGAGCCGCACGCAGTTCTGTCGCAGCGCGGCCGTCGCGCCGATCAGCGAATCGTCTTGCCAGCCCGGCACCTGCTGCCACGCCACCGGCGTGAGCCGCTTCGCGGCGACCTGCCCCGGCACGATCGCCGCACCGGTCGGCGGCTTCAGCGCGGTCGGCCGCGTCGGCGCGCCGCCGCACGCGGCGAGCAGCGCCGCCGTCGCGACCGCCGCCGCCCAGCCGGCCGCCGCGCGTCCAAACCACATACAATGTCCGTTCTTGATGGAAACCGCCATGTCAGATTTTCTCGACCAATATCCGATGCTCATCTTCGCGCTGGAAGCCTTTCTCGCGCTCGCCCTGCTGGTTTTCATCGTCGCGTGGACCGCGTCGGGCAGAAAGAAGCACGCCCGCAACAACGACCGTCAGCCGCGCTGATCGCGGCGCGCGCAGCGCAGCGCCGCGCCGCGTGCCGCGTCGTGCGCTCAGTGCAGCGTGCGCGGCATGTGCAGCGCGAACTCGTCGATCGGCGCTTCGAAGCGCTCGCCGTCTTCGGCCACGCAGAAATACGCGCCACGCATCGTGCCCACCGGCGTCGCGATCACGGCCCAGCTCGTGTACTCGAACTGTTCGCCCGGCTGCAGCAGCGGCTGATGCCCGACCACGCCGAGCCCTTTCACTTCCTGCACGTGATTCTCGCTGTCCGTGATGATCCAGTGGCGCGCGATCAGTTGCGCGGCGACCTGCCCCGTGTTGCGGATCGTCAGCGTGTACGCGAATGCGTATTGACGACGTTCGGGGTCGGATTGTTCCGGCAAGTAGCTGGTTTTCACCGAAACGGTGAACTGATACTGACTCATGGTGTTTCCGCTGGAGGGTAAGGCCCGCGCCGGCGACGTGGACGAAGGGCGCGGCAGGCGCGCCGCTTTGGTTCGGCATTCTGCTTGATGCGCAAACGGGCTGCAACCGGCCGGGCCGCCGCCGCGGCGCGCCCGGCGGGCGGTAGAATGGCGGTTTTGCGCCGCAGCGTCCCCGCTTCCCTGTCATGACTCAATTCCGCATCGCTCCCAGCATCCTGTCGGCCGACTTCGCGCGGCTCGGCGAAGAAGTCCGCAACGTGGTCGCCGCCGGCGCCGACTGGATCCACTTCGACGTGATGGACAACCATTACGTCCCGAACCTGACGATCGGCCCGCTCGTGTGCGAGGCGATCCGCCCGCACGTGCAGGTGCCGATCGACGTGCATCTGATGGTGCGTCCGGTCGACCGGATCGTGCCGGACTTCGCCAAAGCCGGCGCGAACCTGATCAGCTTCCATCCGGAAGGCTCGGACCACATCGACCGCACGCTCACGCTGATCCGCGATCACGGCTGCAAGGCCGGTCTCGTGTTCAACCCCGCGACGCCGCTGAACTATCTCGATCACGTGATGGACCGGCTCGACTACGTGCTGCTGATGTCGGTGAACCCCGGTTTCGGCGGCCAGTCGTTCATTCCGGAAACGCTGAACAAGCTGCGCGAAGCGCGTGCGCGCATCGACGCGTACACCGAACGCACGGGCCGCGAGATCCTGCTCGAGGTCGACGGCGGCGTGAAGGCCGACAACATCGCGGAAATCGCGGCGGCCGGCGCCGACACGTTCGTCGCGGGCTCGGCGATCTTCGGCAAGCCCGACTACCGAAAGGTGATCGACGAGATGCGCGCCGCCCTCGCGGCCGTCGAGCGGAGCTGACGCGATGGCTCAGCCGCCGCTTGCACCGTCCGCATCCGCCGCCGAGCCGCTCGCCGCCGGCGATCGCACGATCCGCTTGAGCGCGCCGCGCATCGACGCGGCGCTGATCGATCTGGACGGCACGATGGTCGATACGGTCGACGATTTCACGGCCGGCCTGAACGCGATGCTCGCGAAGCTCGGTGCGCCGGCCACGTCGCGCGACGAAGTGATCGGCTACGTCGGCAAGGGCTCCGAGCATCTGATTCATTGCGTGCTGACGCCGCGCTTCACTGCAGACGAACTGCGCACGCGCTTCGACGACGCGCTCGCGATCTATCAGGCCGAATACGCGAAGATCAACGGCCGCCACACGCGCCTCTATCCCGACGTCGCGACCGGCCTCGATACGCTGCACGCGGCCGGCATCCGGCTCGCGTGCGTGACGAACAAGCCGCACCGCTTCGCGGTCGAGCTGCTCGAGCAATACGGGCTTGCCGATCGTTTCGGCATCGTGCTCGGCGGTGACAGCGTCGCGCGCAAGAAGCCCGATCCGCTGCCGATGCTGGCGGCCTGCGACGCGCTCGGCGTCGCGCCGCACGTGTCGGTCGCGATCGGCGACTCGGAAAACGACGCGCTCGCGGGCCGCGCGGCCGGGATGGCGACGCTGACGGTCCCGTATGGCTACAACCACGGCAAGCCTATACAAACGATAAATTCGGATGGTATAGTCGATTCGTTGCTGGTTGCGGCTCGCGCGATCGTCGCGCACAACGCCGGCCAGCCAACCGTCTGACTATTTCTTCCATCCGCATGTTTCTGAATAAAAAACGGAGTCTGAGCAGCATCGACCGGGGAGCCTGGCCCTGGCGTCGCTGGTCGCGCTAACCTCTTCGATGAGGTACGCTGAAGCACGTCTTCAGCGCCGTTTTTTATCTCGCTGCGCATCCGCGCGCCGATCGTCGCACCACCCGAGTTCCACCGTGTCCGAACGCCTGCGTTCAGGATCGGCTGCAGGCTCGCGACGTTCACGCTGCGGGCCGCGCCGGCCGGCACCAGGCACTTCAGGATCGACCGCCCTTTCGCCGACGGTAGCCCGCGCAGCGTCAAACGATCCCTGGCGCACGCGCCGCTCGTCCCGAACAGGACCGGAACATGACCGAACTCGAATTCCAATCGCTCGCGAACGAAGGCTATAACCGCATCCCGCTGATCGCCGAAGCGCTCGCCGATCTCGAAACGCCGCTGTCGCTCTACCTGAAGCTCGCGCAGCCCGAACGCGCCGGCGCGAACTCCTTCCTGCTCGAATCGGTGGTCGGCGGCGAACGCTTCGGCCGCTACTCGTTCATCGGGCTGCCGGCACGCACGCTCGTGCGCACCCGCAACGGCGTCTCCGAAGTCGTGCGCGACGGCGCGGTCGTCGAGACGCACGACGGCGATCCGTTCGAGTTCATCGCGTCGTTCCAGGCGCGCTTCAAGGTCGCGCAGCGCCCCGGTCTGCCGCGCTTCTGCGGCGGTCTGGCCGGCTATTTCGGCTACGACGCGGTGCGCTACATCGAGAAGAAGCTCGCACACACCGCGCCGCGCGACGATCTCGGCCTGCCCGACATCCAGCTGCTGCTGACCGAGGAAGTCGCGGTGATCGACAACCTCGCCGGCAAGCTGTATCTGATCATCTACGCGGATCCGGGCCAGCCCGAGGCGTACGCGAAGGCGAAGCAGCGCCTGCGCGAGCTCAAGCAGCGGCTGCGCGCAACCGTGCAGCCGCCCGTCACGTCGGCGAGCGTGCGCACCGAGACGTTCCGCGAATTCAGGAAGGACGACTATCTGGCCGCCGTGCGTCAGGCGAAGGAATACATCGCGGCCGGCGAACTGATGCAGATCCAGGTCGGCCAGCGCCTGACGAAGCCCTACCGCGACAATCCGCTGTCGCTGTATCGCGCGCTGCGCTCGCTGAATCCGTCGCCGTACATGTACTACTACAACTTCGGCGAGTTCCACGTGGTCGGTGCGTCGCCGGAAATCCTCGTGCGCCAGGAAAAGCGCGGCGACGACCAGATCGTCACGATCCGTCCGCTCGCCGGCACGCGCCCGCGCGGCAACACGCCCGAGCGCGACGCGGAGCTCGCGACCGAGCTGCTGAACGATCCGAAGGAAATCGCCGAGCACGTGATGCTGATCGACCTCGCGCGCAACGACGTCGGCCGCATCGCCGACATCGGCTCGGTGCAGGTGACCGACAAGATGGTGATCGAGAAGTACTCGCACGTGCAGCACATCGTCAGCTCGGTCGAAGGCAAGCTGAAGCCCGGCATGACGAATTTCGACGTGCTGCGCGCGACGTTCCCGGCCGGCACGCTGTCCGGCGCGCCGAAGGTGCGCGCGATGGAGCTGATCGACGAGCTCGAGCCCGTCAAGCGCGGGCTCTACGGCGGCGCCGTCGGCTACCTGTCGTTCTCGGGCGAGATGGATCTCGCGATCGCGATCCGCACGGGCCTGATCCACAACGGCAACCTGTATGTTCAAGCGGCGGCCGGCGTCGTCGCGGATTCGGTGCCCGAATCCGAATGGCAAGAGACCGAGAACAAGGCGCGCGCGGTGCTGCGCGCGGCCGAACAGGTCCAGGACGGCCTCGATAGCGACTTCTGACCGGAGACTGACCATGCTGCTCATGATCGACAACTACGACTCGTTCACCTACAACCTGGTCCAGTACTTCGGCGAACTGGGCGAGGACGTGCGCACCTACCGCAACGACGAAATCACGCTCGACGACATCGCGCGGCTCGATCCCGACGCGATCTGTCTGTCGCCGGGGCCGAGCAATCCGCAGCACGCGGGCATCACGCTCGACGTGCTGCGCGAATTCGCAGGCAAGAAGCCGATTCTCGGCGTGTGCCTCGGCCATCAGGCGATCGGCGAGGCGTTCGGCGGCCGCGTCGTGCGCGCGAAGACCATCATGCACGGCAAGGTGAGCCGCATCGAGACCGACGGCCGCGGCGTGTTCGCCGATCTGCCGAAGCACTTCGACGTCACGCGCTATCACTCGCTCGCGATCGAGCGCGAGTCGCTGCCCGACTGCCTCGAGATCTCCGCCACGACCGACGACGGCGAAATCATGGGCGTGCGTCACAAGACGCTGCCGATCGAAGGCGTGCAGTTTCATCCGGAATCGATCCTGTCCGAATACGGCCATGCGCTGCTCGAGAACTTCCTGAAGCAGGCGCGCGCGGCCGCGCATGCCGCCTGACGGAGCGCGACGATGACGATTACTCCGCAGGAAGCGCTGCAGCGCACGATCGAGCACCGCGAGATTTTCCACGACGAGATGCTGCATCTGATGCGGCTCATCATGCGCGGCGACATGTCGCCGGTGATGGCGGCCGCGATCATCACCGGGCTGCGCGTGAAGAAGGAGACGATCGGCGAGATCGCCGCCGCCGCGACCGTGATGCGCGAATTCGCGAACCACGTCGAGGTGCAGGACAACTCGAATTTCGTCGACATCGTCGGCACGGGCGGCGACGGCTCGCATACGTTCAACATCTCGACCGCGTCGATGTTCGTGACGGCCGCGGCCGGCGCGAAGGTCGCGAAGCACGGCAACCGCGGCGTATCGAGCAAGTCCGGCAGCGCCGACGTGCTGGAAGCGCTCGGCGTCAACATCGACCTGCAGCCCGACCAGGTTGCCGCGTCGATCGCCGAAACCGGGATGGGCTTCATGTTCGCGCCGAACCATCATCCGGCCATGAAGAACATCGCGGCCGTGCGCCGCGAGCTCGGCGTGCGCACGATCTTCAACATCCTCGGCCCGCTCACCAATCCGGCCGGCGCGCCGAATCAGCTGATGGGCGTGTTCCACCCCGACCTCGTCGGCATCCAGGTGCGCGTGATGCAGCGCCTGGGTGCGCAGCACGTGCTCGTCGTGTACGGCAAGGACGGGATGGACGAGGTGTCGCTCGGCGCCGCGACGCTCGTCGGCGAGCTGCGCGACGGCCAGGTGCACGAATACGAGATCCATCCGGAGGACTTCGGCTTGCAGATGGTGTCGAACCGCACGCTGAAGGTGGAAAATGCCGAGGAATCGCGCGCGATGCTGCTCGGCGCGCTCGACAATCAGCCGGGCGTCGCGCGCGAAATCGTCACGCTCAATGCGGGCACCGCGCTTTATGCGGCGAACGTCGCCGGCTCGATCGCCGACGGCATCCAGCTCGCGCGCGAAGCGATCGCGAGCGGCAAGGCCCGTGCGAAAGTCGACGAACTCGTGCGCTTCACGCAGCAGTTCAAGCGCTGACCCCGTTACGAATCAAGCAGGAACCCACATGAGCGACATTCTCGACCGAATCATCGCCGTCAAGCGCGAAGAAGTAGCAGCCGCCATGCGCAGCACGCCGCTCGAGGCGCTGAAGCTGGAAGCGTCCGCACGCGACCGGCGCGACTTCGTCGGCGCGCTGCGCGCCAAGCATGCGGCCGGCCAGCCGGCCGTGATCGCCGAAATCAAGAAGGCGAGCCCGTCGAAGGGCGTGCTGCGCGAGCATTTCGTGCCGGCCGACATCGCGCGCTCGTATGCGGCGCACGGCGCCGCGTGCCTGTCGGTGCTGACCGACGAGCAGTTCTTCCAGGGCAGCGTCCGCTATCTCGAGGAAGCGCGCGCCGCGTGCGACCTGCCGGTGTTGCGCAAGGACTTCATCGTCGACGCTTACCAGATCCTCGAAGCGCGCGCGATGGGCGCGGACGCGATCCTGCTGATCGCCGCCGCGCTCGACACGCCGCTGATGCAGGAGCTCGAAGCGTATGCGCACTCGCTCGATCTCGCGGTGCTCGTCGAAGTGCACGACCGCAACGAAATGGAGCAGGCGCTGACGCTCAAGACGCCGCTGCTCGGCATCAACAACCGGAACCTGCGCACGTTCGAAACCTCGATCCGGGCGACGCTCGACATGCTCGACATGATTCCGCAGGACCGCATCGTCGTGACCGAATCGGGGATCCTGTCGCGTGCGGACGTCGACACGATGCGCGCGGCGAACGTCAACACGTTCCTCGTCGGCGAGGCGTTCATGCGTGCCGACCAGCCGGGCGAGGAACTCGCACGGATGTTCTTCTGATGGCGATCGAAAAGGAAGTCAAGCTCGCGCTGCCGGCCGGCCACGCGCCGGCCGCGCACCGCTTCTTCGAGACGCTGACCGGCGAGCGCGGCCGCGAGATCGCGCTGTCGAACGTCTATTACGACACGCCCGACCTCGCGCTCGCGCGCTCGAAAAGCGCAGTGCGCGTACGCCGCACGCCGCAGGGCTGGCTGCAGACGTTCAAGACGGTCGGCAGCGCCGAAGACGGGCTGCACCGCCGCCACGAATGGGAACTGCCGGTGGCCGGCGACGCGCTCGAAGTCGCCGCGCTCGTCGCCGCATGCGACGTGCCGGAAGCCGCCGCCGCGCTGCGTGACGCGGCGCCCGCGCTGCACGCGCTGTTCCGCACGGATTTTTCGCGTACGCTGTGGCGCGTCGCGATCGGCGGTGCGACGGTCGAGGCGGCGGTGGACATCGGCGAGATCGTCGTCCACACGGACCGCGACACGCGCCGCGAACCGATCAGCGAAATCGAACTCGAACTGCTCGACGGCCCGGAAGCGGCGCTCGCGACGCTCGCCGCCGACCTGCAGCAGGCGCTGCCGGGTCTCGCTCCCAAAAACATCAGCAAGGCGCAGCGCGGCTACCGGCTGCGCGCGCAATAAACCCGCATCACGCATGGCAACCCGCAAGACCTCCCGCACGCCGCTGCAGGCGTCGCTGTTCGACGATCCCGTGCCGGAAACGGCCGAGGCCGACCTCCGGCCCGCTGCGCCGGCCGCTGCCGCAGCCGAGCGCCGGCCGGCCGGCAAGATCGCTGCCGGCGCCGCGGCCGCGCCGCACGCCGCGCGCGACATCCCGCACCTCGCCGCGCAATTCGATGCACTGCCCGCCGTATGGCGCGACGTGCTGAAGCCGTTCATCGACAGCGACGCATACGCGCCGCTGTGCCGCTTCGTCGACGACGAACGCGCGGCCGGCAAGACGATCTACCCGACCGACGTGTTCCGCGCACTGCGGCTGACGAGCCCCGACGACGTGAAGGTCGTGATCCTCGGTCAGGATCCTTATCACGGCGACGATCGCGGCACGCCGCAGGCGCACGGCCTCGCATTCTCGGTGCCGCCCGCCGTGCGCACGCCGCCGTCGCTGCGCAACATCTTCAAGGAAATCGCCGCGAACTTCGGCCACGATACGCCGCGCCATGGCTGTCTCGACACGTGGGCGCGTCAAGGCGTGCTGCTGCTGAACACCGTGCTGACGGTCGAGCGCGGCGCGGCCGCGAGCCACGCGAAGCGCGGCTGGGAGCAGTGCACCGATACGCTGATCCGCGAGCTCGCGAACCGTCATCGCGGGCTCGTGTTCATGCTGTGGGGTGCGCACGCGCAGGCGAAGCGCGCGCTGTTCGACGCGAGTGCGCACTGCGTGCTCGAGGCGCCGCATCCGTCGCCGCTGTCCGCGCATCGCGGCTTTCTCGGCTGCCGCCACTTTGCGCTCGCGAACGACTATCTGGTCGAGCACGGCCGCACGCCGATCGACTGGCGGCTGCCCGAGGTCGCCGAAACGCTCGCGTAACGGCGGCTGCGCCGCGCCCTGCGTCGGCCGGAATGCAAAAGCGCCGCGCCCCTGTCGGGACTGAACTGACCCCGCAAAGTTGGACGGTTAAACACTAGGCGCCCAAGGGCTG
>NZ_JBQYLP010000094.1:0-16409 GCF_052683555.1 Burkholderia sp. BC1 | reverse complement strand
CATGATCACGATCCGCCGAAATGCGTGATCACGTTCGCCGGAATACGCACTGCCGACGACCGCTCAAATCGACAAACGACGCCCCGGACTTCCACGAAGCCTTTTTTACACGTCGAGCCGCGAGCGCAGCCGGGCACGCGTCGCCCGCGCGCGTTCTTGACGACCGGAGCAGCTAATCAGAACGACGCACAAACGGGCACGAGCGTAATACCGACCGATTCCTGATGAAACCGTTGTGCATACGCGTCGCGGATCGTATCGAGCCGCGTGCGCGTGTCCGGCGTATCGTCGGCCACGATACGCACGACGAAGCTTCCCTCCTGCGTGATTCGCCCGCTCGCGCGATCGCGCCACTGTCCGTGCGTGTCCCAATACGTAAAGCCGTCGGGAAAGCGCGGTGTGACGACATCCGTGAGGAACGCCGCGCGCTCCGCATCGGTGACGGGTGCGCGTCCCGCGATGTCGCGACCGAACAGCAGATCGGCCTGCAGCGCCGCGTGCTGGCCGGGCTGCATGCATGCGCCGGCTATGCCTGCGATAGGCGAGGGCGTGCCCGCGCAACCGGCGACGAGCGCGATTGCCGCGGCGCCGATCGCGAGCCGCGCGCATCGCCGCCATACGGCGGCGCGCATGCGCAGCCGCGCAAACCGCATCTGCCCATTTCGCGCCCAGCGCGTTTCTCGCGCGTAAAACGCTGCCCGTTCAACCACTTGCGGGTTTGTTCGGCGAGTTATCAACAGGGCTGTCAACACAAACTGGGGATAACCCTAGGTCGCTCGCGCGCGTCAGCGCTGCAGCTTCGCGTGCGCGAGATGCATGCCGAGCGTCGCCGGATCGGTATTCGTGCCCGACAGCAGCACGCCGACGCGCTTGCCCTGCAGCGGCTCGCGCAGCGGCCCGAGCAGCGCCGCGAGTGCTGCCGCGCACGCCGGCTCGACCGCGAGCTTCAGGTTCGCGAACAGGAACAGCATCGCCGCGCGCAGCGCGTCGTCGGACACCGTAACGATCCGGTCGATATGACGACGGCAGAGCTGGTAGCTGTATTCCTCCGTGTGCGGCGCCATCAGCGAATCGGCGATCGTCTGCATCGCGCTCATCTTGATCGTGTGATTGGCCGCAAAGCTGCGGCTCATCGCGTCGGCGCCTTCGGGCTCGACGCCGTACACGTGCACGTGCGGATTCGCGAGACGCAGCGCGGTCGCAGCGCCGGCCGCGAGCCCGCCGCCGCCGATCGGCACGATCACCGCGTCGAGGTCGGGCGCCTGTGTCGCCCATTCGTAGCCGAGCGTCGCGGTGCCGAGAATCGTGTGATAGCCGTTGAACGGATGGATAAAGAAGCGGCCTTCCTCGGCCTCGATGCGCCGCACGATCTCGAATGCCTGCGAGGCGCTGCCCGCGAGCACGACTTCGGCGCGGTACTGCTTGCATTGCGCGATGCGCGTCGGGCTCGCGGTATGGAACATCACGACCTTCGCGCCGTGGCCGAGCCGCATCGCCGCATACGCGACGGCCGCCGCATGGTTGCCCGCCGATACGCAGGTGACGCCCGCGTTCTTGCGCGCGTCGTCGAGCGCGAGCAGGTGCGTGAACGCGCCGCGCGCCTTGAAGCTGCCGCTGACCTGCAGCAGTTCGAACTTGAAGTTCACGTGCGTGCCTTCGAGCGACGGCAGATCGGCGCGCTCGAACACGGGCGTGCGCGCGACCCACGGCGTCAGCGCGAAATGCTGCGCGGCGATTTCGTCGAGCGTCGGAATCGGCTCGCCGTCGATCGTCGTATGAACGAGGCCCTGCGGTTCAGTCGACATGGCGTGGCGTGTGGCGGAGGTGAACCGGCCCGCGCACACGGGCCGGCGGGCGAGAGAGCGGTCAGCGTGCGTCGACCGACATGCTGCGGATGAACTTGCGCAGGAACTGCTCGCAGGCGGCGAGCTGCGCGAGTTCGACATATTCGTTCGGCTTGTGAGCCTGCTCGATGTTGCCGGGCCCGCACACGACGCTCGGAATGCCCGCACGTTCGAACAGGCCCGCTTCGGTGCCGTACGCGACCTTGCGTTTGTCCTGGTCGGCCGTCAGCGCCCGTACGAGCTGCGTGATCGCGGCCTGCTCGGTCGCGTCGAGCCCCGGCGCGGCCGCGATCTTCGAGAACTCGATCGCCGCGTTCGGGTGCTCGCGACGCATCTGCGGCAGCAGCGTGTCGTTCGCATACGCTTCGATGCGCGCGAAGATCTGCTCGGGGTCGAGCGTCGGCAGATTGCGGAACTCGAAGTCGAATCGGCATTCGGCCGGCACCGTGTTGATCGCGTTGCCGCCCTGGATCGTGCTCGTCTGCGCGGTCGTGAACGGCACGTCGTACAGCGTATCGAACGGGCCCTCCGCGCGGAACCGGTCGGCGATGTCGCGGATATGGCAGATCAGGCGCGCCGCGTACTCGATCGCGTTCAGCCCCTTCGGCGTGAGCGACGAGTGCGCCGCATGGCCGCGCACGCAGCAGCGGTATGCGTTGATACCCTTGTGCGCAATGATCGGACGCATGCTCGTGGGCTCGCCGACGATGCAGCCCGACGGCTGCACGCCGCGCTTCACGAGATCGGCGATCATCAGCGGCGCGCCGGCGCAGCCGATTTCCTCGTCGTAGGACAGCGCGAAGTGAATCGGCTTCGCGAGCTTGGTCGCCTGCATCTCGGGCAGCAGCGCGAGCGCCGTGCCGATGAAACCCTTCATGTCGCAGGTGCCGCGGCCGTACAGGCGATCGTCGCGCACTTCCGGCGCGAACGGATCGCTGTCCCATTGCTGGCCGTCGACGGGCACGACGTCGGTGTGCCCGGACAGCACGATGCCGCCGTTCGTCGAGCCGTCGTGCGCGGGCACGGTCGCGAACAGATTTGCCCAGCCTTCGCGCGCATCGTGCGTGATCGTCGACGCGATGCCTTTCGCGGCGAGCGCGTCACGCACGGTCTCGATCAGCCCGAGGTTCGGCACGCGGCTCGTCGTGTCCATCGACACCAGCTGCTTGACCCAGGGCAGGCCCACGAGTGCGTGATCGCGTGAATCGGCGGCCGGTTGGGTCGTCGCGTCGAGAGTGGACATGGCAGAACTCCGTCAGATGAATGGGAAAATCATACTCAAAAACGCCCCGGCCCGCCTTCGTCGCACGCAGTGCGGTGCAGCATCGCCGCGCCGTATCGCCGCCCGCAAAGGGGCACCGATACGCGGACGCGGCCGCACACCGCCGTGCGCCGCACGCGCGCCGCGCGTCAGCGTGCGGCGCTTGCCGCGTCCTGCCGATGTCCGAGCGCGCGCAGCGTCTCCTTGATTGTCGACACGCGGATCGCGAGATCGGGCGAGCGCGTTTCGATGCGCAGCTTGTCCTGGCCCGCGAGCTTGATGTGCCGATGCTTCTGCACCATCTCGATGATCCGCATCGGATCGATCGGCGGATTCGGCACGAACTGCAGCCCGATCGCGGCTTCGCTCGCGTCGATCTTCGTGATGCCGAGCGGTTTCGCGGCGAGCCGCAGCCGATGCGTTTCGACGAGCGCCTGCGCCTGCGGCGGCAGCTTGCCGAAGCGGTCGATCAGCTCTTCCTGGATGCCGTCGATCGCATCGGCGTGCTCGCAGTTCGCGAGCCGCTTGTAGAGCGACAGCCGCTCCTGCACGTCCGCGCAGTAGTCGGCCGGCAGGATCGCGGGCGCATGCAGGTTGATCTCGGTCGTCGCCGCGAGCGGCGCGGTGAGGTCGGGCTCCTTGCCGTTCTTCAGCGCTTTCACCGCATCGTTGAGCATCTCCGTATAGAGCTGGAAGCCGATCTCGTGGATCTCGCCCGACTGCTTGTCGCCGAGCACCTCGCCGGTGCCGCGGATCTCGAGATCGTGCATCGCCAGATAGAAGCCCGAACCGAGTTCCTCCATCTGCTGGATCGCCTCGAGCCGGCGCTGCGCCTGTTTGGTGAGCGCCTGCGGATCGTGGACCAGCAGGTACGCATACGCCTGGTGATGCGAGCGGCCGACGCGGCCGCGCAACTGGTGCAACTGCGCGAGGCCGAACTTGTCCGCGCGGTGCATGATGATCGTGTTCGCACTCGGCACGTCGATGCCGGTCTCGATGATCGTCGTACAGAGCAGCACGTTCGCGCGCTGCGCGACGAAATCGCGCATCACGCGCTCGAGCTCGCGCTCGTGCATCTGGCCGTGCGCGATCACGATGCGCGCCTCGGGCACGAGTTCCTCGAGCATCGCCTTGCGGTTCTCGATCGTCTCGACCTCGTTGTGCAGGAAGTACACCTGGCCGCCGCGCTTCAGCTCGCGCAGCATCGCCTCGCGGATCACGCTTTCTTCCTCGCGGCGAACGAAGGTTTTGATCGCGAGCCGCTTCTGCGGCGCGGTCGCGATCACCGAGAAATCGCGCAGCCCTTCGAGCGCCATCCCGAGCGTGCGCGGAATCGGCGTCGCGGTCAGCGTCAGCACGTCGACTTCCGCGCGCAATGCCTTCAGCGCCTCCTTCTGACGCACGCCGAAGCGGTGCTCCTCGTCGATGATCACGAGGCCGAGCCGCTTGAACTGCACGTCCGACGACAGCAGCTTGTGCGTGCCGATCACGATGTCGACGCTGCCTTCGTTGATCTGCGCGATTGCCGCGTTCACTTCCTTGGTCGTCTTGAAGCGCGACAGCTCGACGATGCGCACCGGCCAGTCCGCGAAGCGATCGGCGAAGGTCTGCGTATGCTGCTCGGCGAGCAGCGTGGTCGGCGACAGCAGCGCGACCTGCTTGCCGCCCATCACCGCGATGAACGCCGCACGCAACGCGACCTCGGTCTTGCCGAAGCCGACGTCGCCGCACACGAGGCGGTCCATCGGCTTGCCGCTCGTCATGTCGCCAATCACGGCCGCGATCGCCGCGGCTTGGTCGGGCGTCTCCTCGAAGCCGAAGCTTTCCGCGAACTTCACGTAGTCGCGCGGATCGAGCGCGAACGCATGGCCTTCGCGCGCCGCGCGGCGCGCGTAGAGGTTCAGCAGCTCGGCCGCCGTATCGCGGATCTGCTGCGCGGCCTTGCGCTTCGCGCGCTCCCACTGGCCGGAGCCGAGCGCATGCAGCGGCGCGCTGTCGGGATCGGCGCCGCTGTAGCGCGAGATCACGTGCAGTTGTGCGACGGGCACGTACAGCTTGCTGTCGCCCGCGTATTCGAGATGCAGGAATTCGGTTTCGCCTTCGCCGAGATCCATCGACACGAGGCCCATGTAGCGGCCGATGCCGTGCTGCGCATGGACGACCGGGTCGCCGACCTTCAGCTCGGACAGGTCGCGCACCATCGCGTCGACGTTGCTCGCCTGTTCCTGCCGGCGGCGGCCCGCGCGACGGCCGAGCGCGCCGTACAGCTCGGTCTCGGTGACGATCGCATAGCCTTCGCCCGGCACCGCGAAGCCGTTCGCGAGCGGCGCGACGCCGAGCGCGAAGCGCGCGTCGCTCTCGAGCCAGCCGGCGAAATGATCGTTCGACGCGGGGCGCAGACGATGTTCGGCGAGCAACTGCAGGATCGTCTCGCGGCGGCCGGCCGACTCGACGGTCAGCAGCACGCGCTTGCCGGAAGTCTCGACGAAGGTACGCAGCGCGGCGAGCGGATCGTCCGCATGACGGTCGACGGTCAGCTCGGGCAGCGCGGTCGCCCAGCCGCCGGCCGGCTGCGCGGGCAGCACGAGACGCGCGAACGGCTTGGCGAGCGTGAAGAAATCGTCGTCCGACAGGAACAGCCGCTGAGGCTCGAGGATCGGCCGCTCGCGGTCGTGCGACAGGAACGCATAGCGCTGCTTGGTATCGGCCGTGAAGCGGCGGATCGACGCGTCGAGATCGCCGGCAAACACGAGATGCGCGTCCTGCGGCAGATAGTGGAACAGCGTCGCGGTTTCGTCGAAGAACAGCGGCAGGTAATACTCGATGCCGGCCGACGGCACGCCGTTGCCGATGTCCTTGTAGATCGGCGCGCGGCTCGGGTCGCCTTCGAACGTTTCGCGCCAGCGGCTGCGAAACGCGGTGCGCGCGGCTTCGTCGAACGGGAATTCGCGGCCCGGCAGCAGCCGCACGTCGCGCACCGGGTAGAGGCTGCGCTGCGTGTCGGGATCGAACGCACGGATCGAGTCGACCTGATCGTCGAACAGGTCGATCCGGTACGGCAGCGGCGAGCCCATCGGGAACAGGTCGATCAGCGAGCCGCGCACGCAGTATTCGCCGGGCCGCACGACCTGGCTCACGTGCTCGTAGCCGGCGAGCGTGAGCTGCGATTTCAGCTTCGCTTCGTCGAGACGCTCGCCCTGCGCGAACGCGAACGTATAGGCGGCCATGAACGACGCGGGCGGCATCCGGTACAGCGCGGTCGTGGCCGGCACGAGCAGGATGTCGCAGCGGCCTTCGCCGAGATCGTGCAGCGTCGCGAGACGCTCGGACACGAGATCCTGGTGCGGCGAGAACGTGTCGTACGGCAGCGTTTCCCAGTCCGGCAGCAGGCGCACGCGCGCGTCCGGCGCGAAATAGCCGATTTCCTGCGAAAGACGCTGCGCGTCGACCGCATTCGCGCAGATCACGGCGAGCAGCGGCACGTGTTCACGGTTGTCGGCGAGGTAGCGGGCGATGGCGAGCGCATCGGCGGAGCCGTGCGTGCCGTCGAAGGCGAACCGCTGGCCGGGCTTGACGCGGGCAACGGGCGAAGCGAACGGGGTGGAAGCGTTGTCTGGCATAGGGACGGCAGGGTGGCGGACGCGCGCGCATGGCAAGGCGGCGGCCGGGACGAAAGACCTATTATAAAATCCGCTTCTCGATTTCACCTTTCCGGCGTTCTCCTTCGTGACTCCCCGACTTTTCGCCCTGATTCCCTGTGCCGGCACGGGCAGCCGTTCCGGCTCGGCCGTGCCGAAGCAATACCGGACGCTCGCCGGCCGCGCGCTGCTGCACTACACGCTGGCCGCGTTCGACGCGTGCAGCGAATTCGCGCAGACGCTCGTCGTGCTCGCGCCCGACGACACGCACTTCGATGCGCGCCGCTTCGCGGGGCTGCGCTTCGCGGTGCGTCGCTGCGGCGGCGCGTCGCGGCAGGCGTCGGTGCTCAACGGGCTGCTCGGGCTCGCCGAATTCGGCGCGGCCGATCACGACTGGGTGCTCGTGCACGACGCCGCGCGCCCGGGCATCACGCCGGAGCTGATCCGCACGCTGGTCGCGACGCTGAAGGACGATCCGGTCGGCGGCATCGTCGCGCTGCCCGTCGCCGATACGCTCAAGCGCGTGCCGGCCGGCGGCGACGCGATCGCGCGCACCGAGCCGCGCGACGCGCTCTGGCAGG
Organism: Burkholderia sp. BC1; assembly: GCF_052683555.1. Lineage (NCBI taxonomy): Bacteria > Pseudomonadati > Pseudomonadota > Betaproteobacteria > Burkholderiales > Burkholderiaceae > Burkholderia > Burkholderia sp. BC1. The sequence continues at coordinate 9,085 of NZ_JBQYLP010000094.1, read as the reverse complement.
CGCAGACGCCGCAGATGTTTCGCATCGGCATGCTGCGCGACGCGATCCAGCGCGCGCAGCGCGAAGGGCACGACCTGACCGACGAGGCGAGCGCGATCGAATGGTCCGGCCATACGCCGCGCGTCGTGCAGGGCAGCCTGCGCAACTTCAAGGTCACGTATCCCGAAGATTTCGCGCTCGCGGAGGCGATTCTCGCGCGCGCCGCGAACGCTTCGTGATTGTCAATTTCCCCTCAATCGGAACACGCATGGATTTCAGAATCGGACAAGGCTACGACGTGCACCAGCTCGTTGCGGGGCGCCCGCTCATCATCGGCGGTGTGTCGATTCCGTACGAGCGCGGCCTGCTCGGCCACTCGGACGCGGACGTACTGCTGCACGCGATCACCGACGCACTGTTCGGTGCGGCGGCGCTCGGCGACATCGGCCGTCATTTCTCGGACACCGACGCCGCGTTCAAGGGCGCCGACAGCCGCGTGCTGCTGCGCGAATGCGTCGCGCGCGTGAAGGCGGCCGGCTTCGCGATCCAGAACGTCGACAGCACGGTCATCGCACAGGCGCCGAAGCTCGCGCCGCACATCGAAGCGATGCGCGCGAACATCGCGGCCGATCTCGGGTTGCCGCTCGAACGCGTGAACGTGAAGGCGAAGACCAACGAGAAGCTCGGCTATCTCGGTCGCGGCGAAGGGATCGAGGCGCAGGCGGCCGCGCTGCTCGTGAAGCAGGGCGGCTGACAACGGCGCGCCGCGCAGCGCGGCAGCCGGTGCTGCACGGCGCCCGGAAAAGCGAAATGCCACGCGAAAGCGTGGCATTTTCGTTTGCGGCGTGCGTCCGGCGAGGCCGGACGCTGCGGTATCGCTTATTCGCCTTCGGCGGCGATCACCTGCGCGGCGGCGTTGATCACCGACGCGATGCGGCCGACGTCGCGCAGCTGCGTGACGGTCATGCCTTGCTCGTTCTTCAGCAGCGCATAGTGCGACTTCACGCAGAAGTGGCACTTGCCGACGATCGATGCGGCGAGCGCGTACATCTCGAACTTGCGCTTGTCGACACCGCCGTGCGATGCATACGCGCCCATGCGCAGCTCGGCGCGCTGCGTCTTCAGATCGGCGTCGTCGGCCATCTCGACGTACGGATACCAGGTGTTGTTCATCCCCATCAGCGCGGCCGCGGTCAGCGCGGCATGCGTTTCTTCGGGCGACAGCACGTTCGCTTCGCGGATCGTCTTCACGAGCACCGTGCTCTTCGCGGCGACCGCCGCGGCCAGCGCGACGCCGACCGCATCGTTGCCTTCGAGCGACGAGCGCGAGATCGTGCCGTCGAGGTTCAGACGGATGTCCTTCGCGTAGTCGGGAATACGTGCCTTAATCGAATCGATGAATTCCATTGATATCTCCTATGAGTTGGCCGTGAAAAAAGCCCGCAGGCAGGACGCGCGCCGCGGGCTTTCGTGCATCGATGCGCTTACAGCGTTGCGCCGCCGATTGCGCGGTTGCACGGGCACAGTTCGTCCGTTTGCAGGCCGTCCAGAATGCGCAGGATTTCTTCCGGGCTGCGGCCGACGTTCAGGTTGTTCACCGAAACGTGCTGGATCGTGTTGTCCGGATCGACGATGAACGTCGCGCGCAGTGCGACGCCGGCTTCCTTGTCACGCACGCCGAGCTGGTCGATCAGTTCGCCCTTGACGTCGCCGAACGAGTAGTGGTTCAGCTTGTCGAGGTCCTTGTGCTCACGACGCCATGCGAGCTTGACGAATTCGTTGTCCGAGCTGCCGCCGAGCAGAACGGCGTCGCGCTCTTCGAACTGCTTCGCGAGCTTCGCGAATTCGACGATTTCCGTCGGGCACACGAACGTGAAGTCCTTCGGATAGAAGTAGATGATCTTCCACTTGCCCGGGAACGACGCTTCGGTGACGGTCTCGAACGCCGACTGGCCGTTTTCCTCGTGATTGTTGAAGCCCGGCTTCGCGGCTACGACGGTGAAAGCTTCGAGTTTATCGCCCACGGTTTTCATGCGGATACTCCTGTATGAGTTGGGAAGAAGACTGAGTCAAGCTACCTCGGTGCTGCAACGATCATGTGACAGCATGGGGAGACTATAACACTATTAGTAAAGCGATTCAATAGATTTTGACTAACGCTCCCCATAGATTTTCTCAACCGCGGCGATAGTGTGACGCGCAATAAACGTGCGCGCCCGCGTCATGCGGTCGCGCGCGACTTGCCGGTGCCGGGGAATTCGAGCGTGACCTCGAGCCCCGCTTCGGGGTTGCGGTTGCGCAGGCGCAGCGTGCCGCGATAGCGGCCGACGAGGCGCAGCACGATCGCCATCCCGAGGCCGGTGCCGTCGGCCTTCGAGCGTGCGGCGTCGACGCGGTAGAACGGCCGCATCACGAGCGGCAGCTGATCTTCGGGAATGCCGGGGCCTTCGTCGCTGACCGACAGCTCGACGCGCGCATGCGACACGCGCGTCTCGAGCGTGATCCGCGAGATGCCGTCGTGCTTGCTTTGCCCGTATTTGCGCGCGTTCTCGACGAGGTTGCCGACCACGCGGCGCATGTCGGTTTCGTCGGCCTCGATGATCGCGGCCGGCGCGAGCCGCAGGCGGATCTCGACGCCGTCCTCGCTCGACACGCGCGCGGCCACGTCCTGCGCGACCGTCGACAGATCGACGGGCTCGGGCTTGCGCTGCGTCGGCCGCGCGTAATCGATGAAGGCGGCGATGATGCGGTCCATCTGCTCGATGTCGTCGACCATCGCGTCCTTGGTCGCCTGGTCGGACGGACTCATTTCGGTTTCGAGGCGCAGCCGTGCGAGCGGCGTGCGCAGGTCGTGCGAAATGCCGGCGAGCATCAGTGCGCGGTCGGCCTCGAGCTGCTCGAGGTCGCGCACCATCTGGTTGAAGCTGCGGTTGGTTTCGGCCGCGACGCCCATCCCGCGCTCGGGCAGCGGCTCGGGCGCCTGGCCCGAACCGACCTGGCGCGCGGCGAGCGCGAGCCGCGAGAACGGCCGGTTCACGAGGCTCGTGATGAACGCGGAGCCGAACAGCGACAGCGCGAGCGCGAACAGCCCCCAGCCGGCCCACTGCAGGCCCGTGACCGTATCGAGCTGATCGCGATCGAGCGCGACCCAGTAGTCGTCGTCGTCGATCTTGAAGCTGATCCACACGCCCGGAATGTCGTTGACCGACTGCGCGATCACGGTATCGTCGCCGAGGCGGCTGCGGATGTCGTGTTCGATCAGCCGGTTCAGCGATTCGTCGGGCTGCAGCCGGAACTTGTCAGTCTTCTCGCGCGGGTACACGCGCACGCCTTCGTTGCTCTCGAGATCCTGCAGCAGCGCGCGGCGCAGATCGGGATCGGAGTAGAGCAGCGCGGTGCGCGTGAGCTTCACGATCGCGACGAGCTGCAGCGCGACGCGCTGCGCGCGCGGCTCGCGCTCGATCACGCGAAAGCTCTGAAACCACGCGGCGAGACTGACCGAGATCAGCAGCGCGATCAGCAGGAAGGTGCGCCAGAACAGCCCGCCGAACGCGAGCTGCAGAAGGCGCCGGTCGATACGCATGGGACGGGCCGTGAGCGGGCGAAACCGGAAGGAAGGACGATCAGGCGGCGCCGTCCGGGATGAACACGTAGCCGAGACCCCAGACGGTCTGGATGAAGCGCGGGCTGCCCGGATCGGGCTCGATCAGCTTGCGCAGACGCGAGATCTGCACGTCGAGGCTGCGGTCGAACACTTCGTATTCGCGCCCGCGTGCGAGCTCCATCAGCTTTTCGCGCGACAGCGGCTGGCGCGGATGACGCGCGAACACCTTCAGCACCGAGAATTCGCCGGTGGTCAGCGGAATTTCCTGGCCGGATTTGGTCAGCGTGCGCGTCGCGAGATTCAGCGAGAACTCGCCGAACTCGAACACCTCGGTGGTTTCCGACGGCGCGCCCGGCAGCTCGGCCGGCGCCTGGCGGCGCAGCACCGCGTGAATGCGCGCGACGAGCTCGCGCGGGTTGAACGGCTTCGGCAGGTAGTCGTCGGCGCCCATCTCGAGGCCGACGATGCGATCGACGTCTTCGCCTTTCGCGGTCAGCATGATGATCGGCGTGCGGTCGTTGCTGCCGCGCAGACGACGGCAGATCGACAGGCCGTCTTCGCCGGGCAGCATCAGGTCGAGCACGAGCAGGTCGAAGCGCTCGCGCACCCAGAGTTTGTTCATCGCGGTCGCGTTCTCCGCGACGTAGACGTTGAAGCCTTGCTCGCCGAGATAGCGGCGCAGCAGATCGCGCAGGCGCGGGTCGTCGTCGACGACGAGAATCTTGGAGGGGTTTTTCGTTTCCATGAGCGGCATCTTATCGCGAATGGGAAATGGCGCGCCGTCGAGGATTTTGGCGCGTTACAGTCAGTTACAAAATTTACCCGTGGTGTCGCGCGGAGTAAAGGCACGCTATAGAGATTCCTTTACTCGAAGCCGAAATTCGGTAGATACTCGCTGCACTCCATCTTTCATCTTTGCACACCCGAATTCCGCAGGGTTTTTCTAGTACCAGAGGTAGCCGGTTGCCGCGTGACGAAGGGAACAAATCGACCAAAGAAGCGAGGACGGTCATGCGATCTGCCCGGATTGCACTGATGCTGACGATCGCGCTCGCCGGTCCGTATGCGTCGAACTTCGCGTATGCGCAACGCCCCGAGCAGGGCGCATGGTCGCGCAAGGCGCCGCGCGGCAAGGCGCCGCAGCCCGATCGCGTCGCCGATCCGTCCGTCCGTTCCGCCGTGCCCCCCGATCTCGAGCAGCGCCGCCGCGACGGCCACATGACACCCGAAGAGCGTCATCTGCTGCGTCAGCACATCGAGGACGCCGTGCGCGAGCTGTACAAGCGCTGAGCGCGCCGTCTTCCGCGCCTGCGGAAATACACGGTAGCAATTTCTCCGTCAACGCCGCGGCGACGCGTGCCGTTGAACCGGCATTCGCACGCTGCGTGCGTTCCCGGAGCCGATCACGATGGAAGCGAATACAGCCGGCGCGGCATCGTCGCCCGCGATGCAGACGCCGCTCGATGCCGACGACGCGTTGTTCTTCCTCACGCGCACCGGCTTCTCGCCGGCACCGGCGGACGTCGCGCGGGCGGTCGGCATGACGCGCGCGCAGCTCGTCGCCGACACGCTCGGCAACGTCCGGCGCACGCCGGTCACCGCATGGCCCGACTGGATCGACGAGCCGCCTCCGCCGCGCGCGCTGCGCCGTGCGCTCACGCCCGACATGCGGCGCGAAGCGCGGCGGCTGCGCGATCGGCGTTACGACGCATTACGGGCCGCGTGGGTCGACGAGATGGTCGCGACGCCGTCGCCGCTCACCGAGCGCATGACGCTGTTCTGGCATGGCCACTTCACGTCGGGACAGGACAAGGTGCCGTACCCGCAGACGATGGCCGCGCAGAATGCGCTGTTTCGCCGCGAGGCGCTCGGCAATTTCGGCACGCTGCTGCATGCGGTCGCGAAGGATCCGGCAATGCTGCAGTACCTCGACGGCGCGAGCAATCGCAACGGGCGGCCGAACGAGAATTTTGCGCGCGAGGTGATGGAGCTGTTCACGCTCGGCGAAGGGCACTATACGCAGCGTGACGTGACCGAAGCGGCGCGCGCGATGACCGGCTGGACCGTCGATCCCGACACGCTGCGCTTCGTCGTGCGCACCGACTGGCACGATGCCGGCGACAAGACGATACTCGGCGAGACCGGCCCGTTCGACGGCGACGCGTTTCTCGACATCCTGCTGAAGCAGCGCGAGACCGCGCGCTTCGTCGCCGCGAAGCTGTGGCGCGAGTTCGTGTCCGACACGCCCGATGCGCGCGAGCTCGAGATCGTCGCCGACCGCTTTCGCGCGAGCGGCTACGACATCCGCGCGGCGCTCGCCGCGCTGTGGTCGACCGACGCGTTCTGGGATCCGCGCAACCGCGGCGTGCTCGTCAAGTCGCCGGCCGAATTCGTCGTCGGGTCGGTGCGGATGTTCGACGTCGCGTACGGCGATCCGCAGATGCTCGCGAACACCGTGCGCACGCTCGGACAGAACCTGTTCTATCCGCCGAACGTGAAGGGCTGGCCCGGCGGCGCAATGTGGATCAACAGCACGACGTTGCTCGCGCGCAAGCAGTTCGTCGAGCAGCTGTTCCGCGCGACCGAGACGGCCGGCATGCGCACGGGCGTCGCGGCGAATATGCCGTCGCCGTCGCCGTCGCGCGTCGGGCCGTCCGTCGCGGCCGCGATGACGAGCGGCGTGGCGGCGCGGCCGGCGTTGCCGGCGCGCGGCGGCCTGCGCTTCGATCTCGAGCGCTGGCTTGCGCAGTACCGTGCGCGCCCGCAGGCGGTCGCGGGGCTGTCGACCGAGCTGCAACTGCAGCATGCGGTGTTGCCGGTGCCGCCCGTCGCCGCGATCGACACGGCGTCGACCGGCAGCGCGTATCTGCAGGCGCTGCTGATGGATCCGGCCTATCAATTGAAATGACGACGAATCGGGCCGTTGCCGCTGCGGCGCGCACGCCGCGCGGCAGGCCGAAGGATGCATGATGAACCGACGAGATTTTCTGACGCTGACCGGCGCCGCGGCCGCGGCGGGCGTGTCGCTATGGCCCTCGGTGTCGCGCGCGGCGGCTGCCGGGCAATCGTCCGCGGCCCGCTATGAGAACGTGCTGATCCTCGTCGAGCTGAAGGGCGGCAACGACGGGCTCAACACCGTCGTGCCGTACGCCGATCCGCTCTACTACCAGTATCGGCGCAGCATCGGCGTCAAAAGCGACCAGGTGTTGCAGCTCGACGCGCAGACCGGCCTGCATCCGTCGCTGGCGCCGCTGATGCCGCTGTGGCGCGACGGGCAGCTCGCGATCGTGCAGGGCGTCGGTTATCCGCAGCCGAACCTGTCGCATTTCCGTTCGATCGAGATCTGGGACACCGCGTCGCGCGCCGATCAGTATCTGCACGAAGGCTGGCTCACGCGCACGTTCGCGCAGGCGCCCGTGCCGCCCGGCTTCGCGGCCGACGGCGTGGTGCTCGGCAGCGCCGAGATGGGGCCGCTCGCGAACGGCGCGCGTGCGATCGCGCTCGTCAATCCCGCGCAGTTCGTGCGCGCGGCGCGGCTCGCCGAACCGTCGTCGCTGCGCGAACGCAATCCGGCGCTCGCGCACGTGATCGATGTCGAGAACGATATCGTGAAGGCCGCCGACCGGCTGCGTCCGCGCGGCGGCATGCGCGCGTTCGCGACGGCGTTTCCGGGCGGCGCATTCGGCACGTCGGTGAAGACCGCGATGCAGGTGCTGGCCGCGTGCGACGCGAACGGGCGCGGCACGCAGGACGGCGTCGCGGTGCTGCGGCTGACGCTCAACGGCTTCGACACGCACCAGAATCAGCCGGGCCAGCATGCGGCGCTGCTCAAGCAGTTCGCGGAAGGGATGACGGCGCTGCGCGGCGCGCTGATCGAGCTCGGCCGCTGGGATACGACGCTCGTGATGACCTACGCGGAGTTCGGGCGGCGCGTGCGCGAGAACCAGAGCAACGGCACCGATCACGGCACGGCCGCGCCGCACTTCGTCATGGGCGGTCGCGTGATCGGCGGGCTGTATGGCGCCCCGCCGGCGCTGGCGCGACTCGACGGCAACGGCAATCTGCCGGTCGCCGTCGATTTTCGTCAGCTTTATGCGACCGTGCTCGGCCCGTGGTGGGGGCTCGATGCGACGAGCGTGCTGCAGCAGCGCTTCGATACGCTGCCGCTGCTGAAGGCGTGATGCCGGTCGCGGCGCGTCAGCGACGGCGCGCGGCGCGCCACGCGATCCACAGTTTGCGGATCGGCGTCAGCGCGATGCGCTGATGCAGCACCTGATAGCCGTCGCGCTCGATTTCGTCGAGCAGCGCGCGCGCGAGCGCGATCTGCGCACGCAAGGTGCGTTGCGCGCGGCGTTCGGCGGCCGGGATCGCAGCGTCGGCTGCGTCGAGCGCTTCGCGCGCGCGGGCCGTCTGGAACTGCATCAATTCGGTGAACGCGGGGCTGTAGCGCCGATTCAGCAGGTCGGCCGCCGTCACGTTGTAGCGCTGCAGTTCGTCGATCGGCAGATAGATGCGGCCGTGGCGCGCGTCGTTGCCGAGCTCCTGCACGAACTGCGCGAGCATCAGTGCGCGGCCGACGTCGGCCGCCCAGGGCTGTGAGTCGCCCGGTTGCGCGGCGGCCGCGCGCGCGACGAGCGCCGCGAACGTGCCGCCCACCTGCGCGACGTAGCGCTGCAGATTCGCGAAATCGAGATAGCGCGCCTGCTCGAGATCCATCCCGTAGCCGTTCACGAGCGTGCGCAGCGCGTCGGCTTCGGCGGCGATCGACGGATGGTGCCGCGCGAGCGCCTGCGTGACCGGATGCGACGGCTGGCCGTTCGCGAGCGCCGCGAGCTCCTTGTGCCACCACGCGAGCTTCGTGTGTCCGACGGTCGGGTCGCTGATTTCCTTGACGGTTTCCTCGAGTTCGCGGCGCAGCGCGAACAGCGCGGTCAGGCGCGGCTCGACCGCGGCCGGCGCCTGACGCAATGCGTAGTAGACGCTGGAGCCCGCGGGGGCGGCCTTTTGCTGGCAGTAATCGTCGAAGTTCACGGGGCAGATTCGGGTCGGGGGCAGGGACGGACGCGCACGGGCGGCGCGGCCGTCACGTCGAGCGCGGCATTCTAGCACCGCCGACCGCGCGGTGCCGGCGAGCGAGACAACGCCGCGCAGATCGGGTAGAATCTCGCGCTCGCCTGATCGGGGCGCCGGTGTCGCCGGCCGCAAACCCCCGACGTGCGGGGCGCAGACGATGCGCCCGCGCGGTCTGGCGACGCAAGGATCCGCGTGAGTGGCGAAATTGGTAGACGCACCAGGTTTAGGTCCTGACGCCCGCAAGGGTGTGCCGGTTCGAGTCCGGCCTCACGCACCACCGAATACGTGCCGCACGGCCCGATTCCGAAAAAAAGCGCTGCCGGTCCCGGATGAACTGACCCCGCAAAGTTGGACGGTTAAACACTAGGCGCCCAAGGGCTAGGCGCCCAAGGGCTGAGTTCTGTATTGCACGGGACTCAGCCCTTTCAA
>NZ_JBQYLP010000093.1:0-16469 GCF_052683555.1 Burkholderia sp. BC1 | reverse complement strand
GCGTGAGTTTTACACACTCAGCAAGGGATCCATTTTTTGCGGGCAAGCTCAATCACTACGTCGGTCCAGGCGGAATCGGGTCGACCCAGATCGGCAAGTACTCGGCCGTCGGTACTTTTTTGGCGGCGAATATCGGAAGGAAGGCTATTTTCGTTCCAAGCCTCTCGCTGGTCGCCGGCGAAGTGTCTTTTAATGACGGCCGACACACTTTCGCGTGGCTTCGCGATCACGGCCTCCGGGTATTGCCGGTCGAGGTCGGGCGTGCGTATGAACAAATATTCAGACGACGGTTTGAAACCACCGAGCGCGTCGGTCAGCTCGCTACCCAGTCTCCCTGATCTTTCTCAGCCGTTCACGTGACATGGTGCGGACGATCGAACCGCGTCCGCCCATTCCAGTAAGCCATGGTTGGTCACTGGTAGCGGTGGCGCCTTAGGCGAAGTCGCATACTTGACCCAGCACGTAGTCGCGTGGTCCTTGTCGTCGCCCGCCAATTTTTGCCGTTTTCGATAGAGGGCATCGGTCAAGGCAGACGCCGCCGAAGGATCGTTCAGACGCCAGTAACCGATCGCGAAGATGTCTGCGAATGCCTCGCGCCACAGCACCGTCGGCCGGCGATCTTCGACCACGAGAAAGCTATCGAGATCGTGGACCGCGGCTACGTCTCGCGGCGCGATCGATCGGTGTCCAATACCATTCGTCGCTTCCGGAGGGAGATCTCGCGAGACGTCGACGCAGTGTCCGAATTCGTGCATCAGAATGCCGCGTTCCCACAGCTCGGGATCGACCTCGCCAGGTGGCGAAAAGGTCTTCATGAAGACCGGTTCATTGAAGCCCAGCAGACAGTATCCCGCGCGGATCGCCATATTGGCGCCCGACGCATTAGGTATCAACAGCGTGGTGTTGGCCCAGTTAGAGCCCTTGTCACCAAGCACAAGGATCTTGCCAAAATTTTCCCGTGCATACGCGCGGACAGCTGAGAACCCATTCGGGTCATTGAGGAATGCATTCCGTTGCGCCTCGAACGCCGCTTGCGAGCGGTCCGTCAAGAACAGTCCATTCAGCAAGACTGCAAGAAGTGCAAAAGCGGCAACCAAAATGGATAGCAAGAAATACGAAACGCGCAGTTGAAGCAGGTCGGGGCGCCGATTGTCGCGCTGCGACGAAGCGTCCTGTTCGTTGAAGAGAACCCGCACACGCACTGTCGCGATGCTCGCGAGCAACACGCAAACCACCACGTTTATCGTATCAACCACCGACGCGGTGATGTGCGCCAACATGTGTGCGAATGCCGAGCCCACAAGTGCCCACAGCAATGCGGCCAAGCCCAGCCATGCCCCGGGATTCTTCCAGATGGTCTTCATTTGTTTTCGAGTTTCTTAATAGGCCTGCATAGGTTCCGGCCGGACGCTGGACACCGTGCTTGGCCGTTATTGGAAGGCGGCCGATATACCCACAGTCTTCGCGGCCCGCGTCGCTCTGTCGCTTGCCGACATCGGATGAAGGTTGTTCGCGCCTTCGTCCACCGGCCGAATCAACGTCACTAAAGTGACCCAAGTCGAGCCGGAATTTCGTCGTCAGGATAGAGGTGCATCGCCGTCACAACACCGGCCACTCCTTCGAGGTCGGGAAACAACACGGCCCGGCTGATGCCGGCGATTTTCAGCTCTGTGCGCATTCGCCCGAACGCACGCGCAGGGATCCTTACGTAATGCAACCGATCCTTATATGCCTGGTTCGTATCGAGAGATACGAAACTGATCCGCGCATCGTTAACGTGCCCCCGATGCAGGCTGAACCAGCCATCTTGTGCCGCGATCCGACGCGACACGTGGCGCGGTTTCAGAAGCGGCGTGCGCTCGACAGCGAGTGCATCAGAGCGCTCGTCGTCGCGAATCAGGTCCTTTCCGGTATATCGAAGAATCCAGACAGCGGCGTCCGGCGCACGCCTGCGGCCCTTTGTCGGCGCTGCCGGCTGATGAATCGCGAACCAGAGCGCGGCGAGCGCACTGCCGCTCCAGTCGAGCAAGCGAGTCGGCATATTGTGATGTTGCGCAATCGCCAGCCAGTCCGCATCGCCGAGATCGACGGTCGATTCGAGATGCGGTATCGCCCGCTCCTTAAACTCCCGCAACATCGCCTGCTCAGTGTCGGCCCACACGCGAGGGTGTCGCGCGATGCTTGGCTTGAGCATCCACTGCTCCTCGCGCTGACCTCGAAAAAGGACCTTCGTGTCGCCGTCGATGTGTCGGTTGATCGCCTGAAGATAGCTCGCTAGGCTGCTAACCGTCGCAATGTGTTGTTCGGCACGGCTCGTCAGTGAAATATCGTTCGCTTCTCGCATAGCGCCCTCACGCAGCTGGCGTCAACTTCGCATAGGCGATTTTCTCGAGGCGAACACGATCCGCGCGAGCTTCGACGGACTGCGATGTCCCCTGAGTGTCAACGAGCGCCTCCCACAACGCGAATGCGCCACGGGCCTCCCCGACCGCGAGCCCGAGACCATAGCTGCCGAATTCGCAAGTGGCGGCACGCTGCATCGCGTCGTGAATCTCGCGCTCGGCGCGTTTGGTGATCTGTTCGTAGGTCAGGCTGTTCATGTGTGGTCCCTCAGGTGGTTGTATTGGTCGTGTTGTGCCACGGCCTCTGTATGGCTGTCCGGTACCGATAGCGCTGCGGCTGCGTTCGTGCAGCTGGTTTCTACGAGAAAGCGACGATCGTGGGCAATTTCATACGCCGCGTCGACTCGCTCGCTTGGATGCTGATTTTATAGACCTCGTTGATGCTCCGGTTCGTGGGGATCGAGGATCGAAGGTGACCCGATCGCAGCGCGCAAGACAAAGGCGGTGAGCTCGCGCGCCTTCTCGGCATCGATCTTTCCCGCAGCCCCTTGATGAGAGAGTTCGGAACGGGCGTCATACAGCGCGGCGGCCAACTTCGCTTTCTCGGCGGCTTCCGGTCCGGATTGCCCTTCCTGATTAGCCGCACGAATGACCAGCGCGCGGAGCGCCGCTTTGTGGGATACCCGCCTGAGGTTCCCCAATGCCCCTACGATACCCGGATCACCCAGATCATTCGCCTCTCGAATCTTCTCCTCGATCCATCGGACAACCTTCTCGTCTCGCTTTGCCTGCGTCGACAGGGAATCGAGGATCGTCATGTACGTCAGGAATTTCGTCCGCGGCAGATTTTCGTAACTCGCCACCATCCAAAGTTCCAGGGCGGCCAACAAACGCTCGTCGGACACGGGCGGGCACTGGTTTAGCCCTTCCAACAAGGCGGCGGGATACCGAACCATTCCATATCCGCCAGCCCACAGCGGAGAGGAAATTTGGTCGGCCGGTACCAGTGTGATCTCGGGGCCGTTAAAGATCGCTCGCCCTACCGCAGACGCCGGTGCTTTTTGCGGCTCGGAAGCCGGAATGCTCAAAACGACATTACCAACGGCGCCTGCAAATACCGAGAAGGCTGGGATTCGCGTGCGAAGCGTCTCTATGAGGCGCTGAGCGTCCGACTCGTTCATCGCGTCGAACAAGAGCCAGTGGGTCCACTCCCTGGCCATATCGGTCGGTTCGCCGACGGTCGGAGCCGCGAACAAAGTCGCGCGATGTCCGAATAGCGTCACGGAAGCACCCGTGGCCTGCGAAAAGTCGCCGCCGCGCATCTCAAACGGCACATGCAGCCGGAATTGTTTTTGTTCAATGGTGGTCATGGTTTCCTTCGATCACGTTGCGTCGGCTGCTCTAACTGAATTTTTGCTCACCGTTTTGGAGGCGAATCCTGCAACCGGCCAGCTCACCGTGCTCTCTACGCGGAGTTTTTCCGGGCGAGCCGTGCATGGTACTTCGCCGCCTCACGGCGCATCCGCGTCTCTTCAGGCGACACATAAATTGACGTCGTACCGAGCGACGCGTGTCCGAGCGTGCGCTGCACGACCTCGAGTGCGACGCCGGCGGCCAGCATCTGGGTGCCGACCGTGTGCCGGAACGCGTGCGGCGACGTGCTCGATAGCTTGCGGCGCTCGGCCTCGCTCAGGTCCGGCATAAATTCGAGCAGTTGCCCGATTGCCCATTGCGTGAGCCCGCGCGCACCGCGCACAGAGTAGCCGCCACCGGTTGTGACGCCGGCGCTCTCTTCCTCGCAGTCGACGGGTTCGCCGAATTTCTTGCGCGCACGCGGCGTCGGCGGGATGACCAGCGGCGCCACCAGGGGCACCCCGGGCGGCTTCGCCGCGGCCGCCGCGTCGAGATCTTGGCCGCGATCACGCCAGTGCGCACGCAGCGCGTCGACGCACTCGTCGCTGATCGGCACGTAGCGTTGCTTGTTGCCCTTGCCGATCACCTCAAGCAACCAGCTGGCCGGCGCGTCGTCATCCGCCGGCATCCAGACGAGTCCCGTACGCGTCGCCGCGGCCGCCTCGGCGACCCGCAGGCCGCCATCCCCCATCAGCAGCAGCAACGCACGCGCGGCGCGCCAGCGCGGCCCGCTCGGACCCTGCAGCTCACTCCGTTCGGCCAGCGTTGCGCGCACTCGCGTCCAGAGGTCGAGCGGTAACGCCCGCTCCACCTGCAGCTTGCGCACGCGCCTGACGACGCTCGGATCGGCGACCGCCGCCCAAGGATTGCCAGCCAGGTATCGCACCGCCACCAGCCAAGTGAATGCCGCGCGAATCGCGCGCACCGCGTAACGCTGGCTTTCCGGTGACAGGCCGCCCGGCGCGAACGGTCGCCACTGGCGACTCGTGCGCGCTACCGGTGGCCCCGTAAAGCGCTCGCCCGGTGCGGCGAGAAACGCCTTGTACGCCTCGCAATCCTCGACCCTCATCGACGACAGCGCGACGCCGCGCTCTGCCACGCACCACAGCACCAGGCGCTCGAGCTCCTTCCTGTAGACCCGCTGCGTCGCAGGCCGGTCGTCGTATCGATGCAGGTACGCCCGCACCGCGTCCAAGTCGTGCGCCGCGCCGAGATACGCGAACACAGGAGCGCGGTTTGCCCCGTTGGCACCCGACAACTCGACGGGAAGTGTCAGGCGCTCGAGCGGGGCCAGCTGGCCGGCGCCGGCGGTGACGCTCGCCGACGTCGGCGCGAGCGCGTCGCCGGCGTCGACCTCGACAGCGACGGCCGCGCCGATCGACGCTGCGTGACGCTTGAGCCAAGCGACCAGCACCCGGGCGCGACCGATGCCGACGCGCGGCACCGATCGCCACCACTGCCCGCCGCGGCGATTCACGAACGCGACGAGCTCGCCGAGCGTATGGATGCCCTCGCTCTCGAGGCGCGCGGCAACGAGCGGCCGGAACCAGCGGCCCACCGGATGCTCGGCCTGCGGCGTTGCGATCGCCCATTGCGCGGCGACCTGCTCGATCAGCTGCAGCGACACGGGTGTCAGGCGCGGCTCGCCGTATTTGTCGATCGCCGCCTGCAGGTGGGATTTCAATACCGGCGACCCATCGCGCAGGGCCGCCGCGACCAGGTCGTCGCGCATCGTGCGCAGCAGCTGCGCGACGTCGACCGGCTCAACGGCATCGCGGTCGAAGTACAGGCGCTCGATCGTCTCGAGCGGCAGACCTTTCACCCGCGCGCGCAGCGCCGTGAATTCGGTACGGCTGTAGCTGCGCAACGGCATCTGGGTCAGCTCCTGGGGGCGATTTGCCATGGTTTAGCCTGCAGGAATGGGGGATACAACCGTGTCGGCCGTAGTGACACGCTGCAGTCGCTCGAACGCGGCGACATAGCGATGCATCGGTACCGCGGCCAGCTGCGCATCCAGGTGCGCGAGCACGTGCTCGACCGCGGCACGCTCGAGGTCGGTCAGCGCGCCCGATTCGCCACGCACGGCGCGATCGGCGCAGTCCTGCAGGGCTGCCTCGGCCCGACGATACGGTCCCGGCTCGACCGGGTCGAGGAAGTACGCGAGGTAGATCGCATTCAAGAGCGTGGCCAACTGCGCGACGTCGTCATGCGCGTTGCGCATTGCAGCCAGCGCGACGTGGTGCTTCAGCTGGATGCGGCGCAATTCGGCGGCCGGAATCGGCAGCAGCTGCGCCCGTGTCAGCGGCCGACGGTTACGGGTGGTCGCTTTTCTCATCAGCTCGGAAAATTCGACGACCGCACCTTGGCACAGCGCTCGCATTGATACGCGTGGAGCCCGCTGTCGTTCAGGATGTAGTGGTAATGGGTATGCTGCACCCAGCGATGCGCCCCCATCAGGCACGCTAACCGTGCCATCCAATGGCGAAACATGATGTCCTCCGGACCGGTTGGTGCATGCCGCTGGTGCGGCGCTTAATTCGGGGTTGAACGGGGACCGGAGCCGCCGCGTGGGCGCTCCGGATGCCTGATGTGACGGTGGTCACTCGGCCGTCTCGGCGTGAGCCGACCCGAAGGCTTTGGCCCAACTCTCGTCCGTGATGTCGTCGAGCGTGGCAATCGCGGCCGCGCGCGACGCGTCGATGGTCGACGCCTCACTCTTCGGCACATGCATGCCCGTCAGGACGTCGGAAACCGCAAAGCACTGAACATCATCGAGTCCGACGATCGCATGAACCGCCCATGTCCGTCCGCGGTGTTCGAACGGTATGCCGATCACTTCGACATCGCCCGTCCGCATGGCGAGCGTGAACACGACGCCGTTGACATACTGCGGCGCCGGCCTGGCCGGCGGCTTCTTCTTGGTAGTGCGAGCCATTAGGTCACTCCTAATCAGCCTGATTGAGAATTTCGACTTCGAAGCCGACCGGCCATCCATGGGTACGGACCTGCAACGCGTCCTCGGCGATCAATTCCGGGACAACGTCGTGGTAGTCCTCATCCTGCGGCGTGATCATCAGGATCGCGCTCGGCACGCCTTTCGCTGCAGCGATCTGGCCTGCCAGCCGCTTCAGCTCGGCAGTCCACTGTTCGACCTGGCGCGCAAGGACTTGCTGTTCTTCATAGGTCTTCATCGTTGGATTTCCTTGTCAGTTCGGGGTCAATGATGTCGCCGAATGCGGGCGACAGGCGTTCCACATCGTATTTGCCCAACACGCGACCTAAGCGCATGCCCACAGTCGATCGACCGATCTTTTCCAGGTAGATCATCGCGCCGGCACACATACTTTCTTGACCGCTTGCGACGTAGTGACCGTCGTCATCCCACACACCGCCGGTACGCGTGTTGTGGACGGTCTTGTGGCAGTGAAATGCGCTGTGATCGTTGCGCACCAGTCGTTCGATGATCCCCTCTAGGCGTCCCGGCGCGAGGATGATCGCGTCATGCTTGCGGAACGGGCAGTTCTCGCACGGGCGACGCAGCTTGAAGTAATTGTCGAGGTCGGCGCTCATTGGC
Organism: Burkholderia sp. BC1; assembly: GCF_052683555.1. Lineage (NCBI taxonomy): Bacteria > Pseudomonadati > Pseudomonadota > Betaproteobacteria > Burkholderiales > Burkholderiaceae > Burkholderia > Burkholderia sp. BC1. Next base: position 9,140 of record NZ_JBQYLP010000093.1, on the reverse strand, counting down.
ATTTTTCTCAAAACCCGTATTGATCGTCGCCCCAGCGCCGCAGCACCCGGTAGTCGTGCTCGGGCAGTACGATCAGGCCCGCCTCGGCCGCCTCGAGCACGCGCTCCATCTGCCCGCTCAGGATCAGGTTGCCGTGCAGACCGTAGAAGTACCAGGCGAAGCGATGGCCGATGCGCTCGTCGAACTGCATCAGCTTCCCGTACAGGCTGTATACGTCCAGCTTCGCGGTGTTCTTCAGCGCCGCGATCTTGCGCGTGTGGGTCCAGCGCGGTATGAAATCCATCGCGCGGCCGGTACGCGGATCGGTGTAGTCCTCGGTGCTGAAAACCCACCGCTGACAGACGCGCTCGCCCGCCTGGCCAGCGCTTGACGCAGCCCAGTCGTCGAAAAAGCGGCGGCCGCGCCATTGTTGGTTGTCGTAGCCCGGCGTGAGCTCGCGCACACTGGCCACCCGCGATTCGCCCGTGTCGAGGTTCCGCTCGACCAACTCCCGATCGCCGTCGCGCTGCCGGCGCTCGTTATAAGTCGTCTCGGCGAGCGCCGCAAAGTGCTTCACGTCGATCACCGCCTCGAGCCGATAGCGCGGCGAGCCGAGCGTGCGTCGCTCGAAGCGAGCGACCGGCATGTCGTGCCAGCCGGACCGCAATTCATGCACATCCGGCACGCGCCAGGGCGTGCTGCGCGGAAACACCTCACGCTCGACGAATTCCTGTTCTTCCCAGATTTCGAGCTGCACGAAATTGTCCTGATCACCGCCACGGTCAAATACGAAGTAGTGCAACAGCGGCGGGACGTCGACCAACTGATAGCCGGAATCCCGGTGCGCGAGCAACACGTCCTCCACCGAGCCGCCGTGCGCGTCGAGCTGGGCGTCGATCCACGCGTGATAGTCGGCTGCGATCTCGCGGCCGTCGGCATCGATCACGCGGGCCGGCCGTTCAGAGAACTCGTCGCGTGTGACCGCGTAGCGCGCGCCGCGATAGTCGGTGCGGGTCGCAAACGTGGTCAGCAGCGCGGCGTGCTTCGACGTGACCGGGGTCGCCGCGACGACCGTCGCGAGCACGTCGGTCTGCAGTTCGTATTCTTTGCGCATTGCGCGCTCCTGTCAGAGTGAGTCGGGTTACCAGCCAATCTGCCGGGCCACGTAGTCGGGATCGACGGCGAGCCAGAGCGTATGGGGCTCGCGCTCGGCGCCGGCACGCAACAGAACCTCGACGCCCTTTTTCCCCCACTTCGTGCGGGGCGTGATGCCGACAACTTGATCGGTGCGCAAGAAGTGTGGCCCGCTGTCGTCGACGATCCGAACGGCGATCGGCTTGGTCGCGCCGATCCGGTGATGGACCTTGCCGGCCACGATCACGTAGCGAAACGGGACATCGCTGCTCGTGCCGGGGAACAACCGCTGCGCGTCGGCCAGCTGCGAGTCGGACAACTCGTCGTAGGTCTTGATGATCTCGGTCATGGTCTCGTTCTCTCGCTTCCTTGTCGGTCGGCAAGCGCTGTGGGCACAGTCGCGCGCGCGGTAAGTCTGCCAAATGCCCGCCCCTCTCGGGGCGGGCGGAGTTGTCAGTGGAGCATCGGTCCGAACAGCAGGCCCAGTTTGACGCTCCAGTACAGCAGTTGGGCGCCGGCGGCCGCGCACTTCAGCCAGAGAGTCACCGTTTCGAGTTTCATCGGGGCACACCCTTTTCCAGTTAATGTGCCCCGTATAGGTGTTCAAACTGATGATGGCCGTGACGCAGACGCGTTATTTCCCCGAAACCGAATCGCCCCTCGAATCCTGCGGCTTCTGCACACCGTGTCGCTGCGCGCTCTCGCCCTTCGCCGCCGCCTCGAACGCGGCCTGATATCTGGGCGCCAGGACATCCCAGCTATCCGGATAGTCGGCCGGTAGCGCCGACCGCAACCGGGTATGAAGCGCCTCGCCCGAAGTAGCCGCCGATACGGCGCGCGGGTCGCGCGGCAGGCCCGTGTCAACATCGGTGCTCGGTTCGCCTGATGCCCGATCGGCTCCGTCGACTTCGCGCAGCAATGCGCGGGCGGCCGCCAGCTCGCCGTAGACATGTTCCATCGCAGCAGTCCAGCCATGTGCGAAGGCCGGCTTCCCGATCTCGCCGTAGCCCACGGTTTCCGGCACGCCGGCTTTCACGGCCTCGAGCACGCTTCGCAGCTCGTTGAGCACGCCGCTATGGGTATAGAGGCCCGCGCGGCTCAGCTGAGCGTCTGCGATGGCGATCGCTTCGGTTTTGGCGTTCATTGTGATCTCCGGTATCGGGGCGTTCAGGCGGAAGCGACCTTCGCGGCGCACGCTTCGGCCAGCGCGCGAGCATCGGTCGCCCACGGGGTCGCGCCGGCCTCCTCGGCCGCGTTGCGCAGGAAGTGCGCGGCGTCCTGCCAGTCGCCGGCGGCCACGGCTTTCCAGGCCAAGCGGCAGCGCGTCACCTGGTCGTCGGGTGCGTCCAGCAGCAGGTCGTAGGCAGTTTTCATCGTCGCTCCTGGTGAAGGCGTTTCGGTCAGCGGCGCGGCGCGCGCTGCTCGAGGTGGATCACGTTCGACCGCGCAAACGTCACGCGCTCGGGAATGAAGAAGCCGCGGTATTCGTCGCCCACGTCGGCCGCGCCAACAAATTCCGTCACATACGCCCCGTAGCTCTCTTCGTCGGCGAGGCCGTCGTGCACGCGATCCAGACACACGGTCGCGCGCAGGCGCGGGCCGTCGACCGGCTGCAGCTCGACCACGTCGCCGCGCTCGATGGTGTCGCGCGGGCGATCGCGCAGCGCGTCGCAACCGCGCGTCATCGGGCCCGGCGCTGGCGCGAAATCGCTCGGATAGCGATAGCCCCAGGCGCGGCGCAGCAGCGGCCAAGCGGTGGCCGGTATCGGCGCTTCGCCCGCCTCCCAGCGCTGCACCTGACGCGGCAGCACGCCCAACAGCGCGGCGGCCTGCGCCTGGGTGCGCCGGCCACGCACGCGCAGGGCCTTGAAGGCCGCCGCGGTCGGTGCCGGCGCCGCGTCGGCGGGATGCGGGCCGAGCGGGTCGCCGGCGAAACCGGACGGCAGACCGTCGAGCGTCACGCCTCCGTCCCACTCGAGCGCGACGATCGCGCCGCACTGGGGGCACGCCATACCCTCGCCGTCGTGCGTGTCATCGGGTCGGCGCGTCTCGCCACGGTGGCCGCAGCCCGGGCAACGGTACACGTACAACACCGACATGAAGCCTCCTGAACAGAACCCGTCTTAAAGACGTATGACTCAGCATAGCACGTCTTTAAGACGTGTCAAACACTTTCGTAATCCGCTCTTCCGGGTTTTTCTACATTAAACGCAATGCCGATAATAGGAGTTATCGGCATTGACGATGCGCTACAAAGACCCGGCCGCAGCCGGGTCAGGTTCGGTCAGCGAGCGCTTTCGATCTCAAGTGCGATCGCCAAGTCGCGCGCATTGGCCGGTTTCAACGACGCGCGATTCAGGTCCAGCGTGATGTCGAAGCCCTCGCCCTGTTCATAGTCGGCGTCCACGCCCTTGCGCGCGAAGAAGTTGCGCACTTCCGTGACGGTCTCGTCGCGCAAGCGCTCGAGGCCAAACGCATCCTTCAGCTCGTTCGCCGGGATATTGAAGTGGTAAACCTGGTCGCCCGAACGGGCCACCCGTTGGATCGCGCTGTTGACAAACGCGTCGTACGCGCCCTGCAGGTAATCCTTATTCAGCGGCATTTCGCCCTCCATCTGGGATGTTTTCGGCGATTATACGGGCCGCTTCTCGCGTGTCAATCAAATTCTTAACGGACTCTTGACCGAGTCTTATAGATCGTGTCCGATCTCCCACCCTGCTTCTGTCGTCGGTTCTCGCGCTTTACTTCCCGGGCCGGCCGCTCACGCAGCGGGCTCGTCATCCGGTGGTTCGGGATCTGGCAGGAACGAGATCTGGCCTGGCGGGATGATGAAGCTCGGCAACCAGTCGTCGAGCGCCGTACACACGCGCTCGTAGGCTGCGTCAAGCCCGGAACCGTCCGGTGCGTTGGGGGCGTCCGGAAACAAGCGCCGGCCGATCTCGATCATGTCGTCATCAAGGAAGCCGTATCGCCCCTTTTGCAGCATGGTCCACAGCGCATCGTAGCGCTCGGCCTCGAGGGACATCAGACCGACCGACATCGCGTCGGCGATCCGGAACTTCATGTAGCCGATGCACCACTCAAGGAACATCTGCTGGACGGCCGTCATCGGGGGTATCACTTCGCCATCTCCTCCGCCGCGCCTGCGTATCGCAGGACGGCCATTGGGATACCGTATGCGCCGGCCCGTCAGGCGGCGCTTACTGCGCGCCCCGGGACGCGTAGGCCGTGCACACGATGCACGCGGCGAACGTAATGACCGCCGGTTGGCTCCAGCCGAGCGCGAGGCACCCGACCGTCAATGAAAAGGCCAAAATCGCCGCACCGCCGAATCCGTTCATCCCCGCTTCAATTCTGTTCTCAGGCGCAGTGTCGTGCGTCGGTGGCGCCCATCGTGCCGCCGGCGGCCGCCACGCCGCGTTACGTCGCCGATCGCAGCCAGTTTTCGACCGGCAGCCCGGCGACCCGGGTGAATTCAGCCGTGTTGTCCGTGACCAGGACCGCGTCGACGGCCAACGCATGCGCGGCGATCAGCATGTCGTTGGCGCCGATCAGCTGGCCTTGCTTCTCGAGCTCGGCCCGCAACCGCCCGTAGCACCGGTCCGCGTCGGGCTGCAGCGGCAACACGGTCAGGCTTGCGAGCAGCTGCTCGACGCGCTGCGCGAGCGCTGACGAGCCACGCTTCCAGACGCCGAACCGTAACTCGGCGGCGACGATGATCGAGGTGCACACTTGCTCCGGCGGAGTTTCTCCGATCCGGGCGGCGCATGCGCCGCGCGGGTCGCGGATCACGTTCGACAGGATATTGGTGTCGAGCAGATACAGCGTCATTCGATGTCGACCGGTTCAGCCGGAAGGTCCTCGATGTCCGGAAAGGTCTCGTCCAGCGGGGTCCATTGGGCGAACAGCTCGCGCAAGGGCGCGGCCTCTACGGGCTCAATGATCAAGCGGCGGCCTTCCCGGTGGATGGTGACCTCCGAAACCGGCAGTTCGAATTCGCGCGGGATCCGCACGGCCTGGCTTCGCCCGTTGCGAAACAGGCGCGCGTGGCGGGTGTCATGGGTGGGCATGGGGTACCTCCAATTCAAACGGTCTGGCATATGCCACAGCATATACAAGCCAACGCGAATTCGCAATGCACTCATGTCCATGTCGGCGCACCGATCGATCTTGCTGCTTGGAGTAAATCACTTGCTGTTGCGGGCCCGTTTCGGTTCAAGTGGGTGTTCGCGACTCACGCTCCGTGCAGGTTTGTCGGCGCGCAGCCCGCGAAACGACGGATGACGCAACTGTCCGGTCGGCGTCCACTCGAGAAACGCTACTTCGGCAACGAACTCCGGCTTCAGCCAGTGGAATTCGCGGTCGGCGTCGGGTTCCGGCGCGCGGACGAACGGCGAGCGCCTGCGGCCCAAGGATGCAAGGCGGTCTTCAAATACCCGTGCCTGGCGGGGCGCGAAGCGCGGCGCGACGTGCCCGACGTAACGCAGCTGTCCGCCTTCCTCGTACACGCCGAGCAGAACCGCTCGCACGCCCGCGGTGGCGCCCTTACAGCGCGAAAATCCGCCGATGACGAACTCCTGGCGTTTACTGCATTTGAGTCTGATCCAGCGGTCCGATCTTCCCGAGCGATACGGCGCGTCCACCCGCTTGCCCATGATTCCCTCTAGGCCGAGGGCACACGCCGAGGCCAGCATGGCGTCGGGGTGGGCATCGATCGCCTCAGAGAAGCGCCCCTCGTTCCCGAGAATTTCGGCCTCGAGCTTCGTTAGCGTGGCGCGGCGTTCTCGCCACGTCCACGGCCGGAGATCATTGTTGTTAAGCCACATCAGGTCGAAGACGACAAGCGAAATTCCTGCAGTTCGACGTCTATCAAACGCATTCTGCAGGCCGTTGAAGTTTGGCCGCCCCTCTGTATCGAACCAGACGGCCTCCGCATCAAGCCACGCACCGTTGACCGGCAATCGTTCAAGGGCGGACCTCAGGTGCGGTAGTCGGGCAGTCCAGTCGTGGCCGTTCCTGGTGAAGATTCGAACGTCACCGGCGTCGATACGCGCGAGCATCCGGTAGCCGTCGAATTTGATCTCATATCCCCACTCTCCTGACGTTGGGGGTTCTGCAGCAAGCACACCAAGCGACGGCTCGATGAATTCCGGCATGCGTCTATTTCTGGCTACTGGCGTCCGGGCACGGATGCCGCGCTCACTTGTCCACCGCCCCATATGCCCTCCTCGCTTTGAAGGTATGTGGGCAATCTATATGCCCGTTGCCTGGGGCGTTTGACTAGGCCAGACCGATCTTGGCTCGAGCCAAGATCGGCCGTCCAGAGAGTGAATGCACTGTTCAGGATTGGTGGCAATCGTAACCTCCCCAATCTCAGCAAGGTGCTTCCGCGGAATCTTGGCTCGAGCCAACTCGTGGGCATCTTGTGAGACTCCCTATGGAAACCCGTCTTGGCTCGAGCCAAGACCGTTTAGAACCGAGGTTCATATGTGACCATTCAACATCGGATCTGCGATCTTGGCTCGGGCCAAGCCTGTGGTATTTTCGATTTCAATCGTTGTTACTTGACCACATTCCGTAAAAATCACAAAAAAATATAACGATTTTATTGACTTATTTTGATTGAAGAATAAAACTCCGAACGTCGAAACGAACACTTTCCGATGGAGGTGAAATGGTCATCACAGTTGGGGCGGAAAAAGGCGGCGTTGGGAAGACACGCTTAGCAACGCACATAGCAGCGTTAGCTGCAACGAACGACGTTGACGTGGTTCTTCTCGATACGGACAAGCAGGGGTCCGCGATGAGCTGGTCACGAATTCGAAACGAGGAGGGCGTTACACCAGCCATTCCCGTGCTCGCTCTTCCGGCGAATCCAGCACGAGAGCTGGCAAATCTTGCCAACAAGTACACCCTCGTCGTGGTCGACATCGGTGCGCAGAACTACCGGACGATGCTCGAATGCGCACTGTTATCCGATCTCGTGTTGGTCCCGTGTGGGCCTGATCAACAAGAGGTGGAGTCGACCCTGAATGTCTTCGCGACCCTTAAAGACATGGGGCCGCGGCATGAAAGCGGGGAGATCCCTGCATACGTGGTGCTCACTCGGGTGTCGCCGGTCGAAGGATCGAAGGCGACTGCGGAATTGCGAGCATATTTGAAAAGCGAAGACATTCGACTTTTCGATTCACAGATCCCACAGAGAGAAGCTTGGCGTGCGACGGGCAAGACCGGGCGGGCCGTTCACGAGCTGAAGGGCCGTGATCGGTCGAAGAAGGCGCTAGACGAGATGGAGGCGGTCTATCGGGAAATCATCGAACGGATCAATGGTGCGGAGGTCAAGTAATGGCTACGTTTAAGAAAAAAGCCGTCGCGGTCGAACGGGTTGCAGCGGTGGAAGATGCCGCTTCGTTGGCTCCCATCGTGGGCGATCCGCGCATGGCGCCGCCTGCGGCGACTGTCTCCCAGCTTCGGGGGGGCGAGGTTGGCTCGAGCCAAGAGCCTGCTAGATATGAAATTGGGCAAACGTATGAAGTCCCAGTTGGCAAAATTAAATCGAATTCTGTTAACCCAAGGGCCATCTATACAGCTTCTTCGGTATCTGAAATGGCGGAGTCGCTCGCGGCCCGCGGGCAGGGGCAGTCCGCGAGTGCCTATCAGGATGAAGCGGGCGACCTCGTACTAATTGACGGAGAGAGGCGCCTTCGCGGGGCTCGCACAGCAGGTCTTCCTACGCTGCGGCTTGAGATCCGGCCGAAACCAGCCAGTGAGCGGGAGCTGTATGAGGAAGCCCGCGCTGCTAACGTGGAACGGAAGGATCAGAGCCCGCTCGACGACGCGATCAAATGGAAGGAATTGCTATCGCGGAAAATCTATCCGACGCAAGCGGCTCTCGCCAAAGCGTTGAAGCTCGGGGAAGATCATGTAAGCCGGACTCTGTCGCTTTCTCAATTGCCGAGCAAGATAGTTCAAGCCGCGGCTGAATATCCCGAACTTCTTTCTCTCAAAATGCTGAACGCAATTCGAGAATTCTGGGAGGTGAAAGGGGAAGATGAGACCCTCGACCTTATCTCCGAAGCGGCCAAAAGTGGAATGGGTTACCGCGATGTAGCTGCTCGCCGTAAAGCTGCTGCGAAAGGGACGGTTCGCCGGCCCAGGTCGACGCGTGAGCAACTGACCTTCCGCGGAGCGAAGGGCGAGTTTAAATCGTTTGAAGAAGATGGCCGGATCGAGTTGAAGCTGAAGGGGCTGGCGCCGGACGTCGCGGCAGAAATCAGCGAAAAGATTTTGGCTCTCTTTCCGAAGGAATAGCGCGGCTGTTAGAGCGGGAAGCGAGTTGGAATCGATAACGGGGTGTCCCCTTGATGACGCAGGAGGACGTTGCTCACGCGACCGAGCATGGTACAAGGCTATCGTTTATGCAGCGATGGAAGCTAGCGTTGCCTAGTAGCTTGGACTCGTCTCTGGAGCGATGGAGGGTGACGTTCTTCCAGCGATGCTCTATATGGGGCGGGCACGAGCGCGGGAGTGTGTACTCACCTTGCAGCGCGGCAGCCTGACGGTATTGTCTCGTTCTTCCAGCGATGCTGACAGGGCGGGGTCGTCTCTCCAGCGATGGTTGGGAGGACCACTATGTCTCGCAGTGTCGTTCATCCAGCGATGATTTGCCGTTCCGACGCGGCTCTGTTGGCGCGGAGGTATCGTGCTTACAACGATGGATAGGTGGATTAGAAAAAGATTAAAAGAAGATTAGGCGCTGTGGACAACAGCGGTAGCCGATTGATTACAAAGATGTTTTTTGCAAGGCTCGCTCGCTGGAAGAACGATAGTGGCATCGCTGGCGATACGAGTGCTGCCTCGCTGGAGGCACGATTGACCACGTTGGAAGCACGATAGGGGCATCACGCTGGAGGAACGAGGAACATCGCTGCAGTGACGAACGTGCCGTGATACCTCGCTGGAGGCACGATAGTCTCGTTGCGGATTTCGGCGATGGTGATCAATCGTTTCGGCGAACGTGATCAGTC
>NZ_JBQYLP010000092.1:0-16802 GCF_052683555.1 Burkholderia sp. BC1 | reverse complement strand
TGCACCCCACGCCCAACGCGCAAGCGGTTTGTGAAAATATTTTTAAAAGCCTCCGTGCGCTGCCGCGCACGGAGGCTTCGGGGCGACGACGCGCGGGTTCGGCGGAGTCACAAGCTCGAGCGTTGAGCCGCGTCCTCCGCCCGCGCGCTCGAGCTAAAGATTCGGGACCGAGCCTGGTCGGCATCGCGCCGCCACGTCTCCCATATATATAAGAGCGCGCGCTACTCGCCAGCCGCAATCGCCTTCAGCCGCTCCAGCGGCACCGCTTCGGCCATCGCCGCATAGCCCGCGTCGCTCGGATGAATCCCGTCCCCGCTGTCGTACCGGTGCTGCAGCACGCTCGGGCGCGCCGCGTCGCGCAGCGCCGCGTCGAAGTCGACGACACCGTCGAACGCGCCGCCACTCCGGATCCATCGGTTCACCTCCAGACGGATCGCCTCACGCGCCGGCGGCAAGTCGGCGGGCGTCAGCGTCGCGCCGAACACCTTCACGCCGCGCCGATGCGCCGCGTCGATCAGTCGGCGATAGCCGTCGATCAGCGCCGCGGCCGTGACCTGCGTGTGCGGATCGTCGCAATCGAGCCCCGCGCGCGGCGGCATCGCCGCGAAATTGATGTCGTTGATCCCGATCAGCACGATTGCCGCCTTCACGCCGGCGCGCGACAGCGCATCGCGCTCGAATCGCGATGCCAGCGCCGCGCCGTAGCACGGCGAATCGCTGAGCAGCCGGTTGCCGCTGATCCCGAGGTTCACGACGCCGATCGACGTCGCGCCGGCGTCCGCCAGCCGACGCGCGAACGCGTCCGGCCAACGGCGGTTCCGATTCAGGCTCGACCGCAAGCCGTCGGTGATCGAATCGCCGATCGCCGCGACGCTCGCATGCGCCCCGCCCGCCTCGACCGCCAGCTCCGTCACCCACGCGTACTGCGTAAAGCGCGTGCGAAATGCCGCGGCGCCCGCGTCGTTCACATGGTCGCCGGCACTCGACACGTAATTCAGCTGGTTCGACACGCGGTGCCAGACCGTCATCCGCTGCTTCGGTCCCATATGGAAGCTGATCGCATACGGCCGGCCAGCCACGACGTCCAGCGCGACCGGATCGCTATCGAGTTCCTGTCCCGGCGCGAGCGTCACCGAAGCCTTGCCGCCGAACCGCACCGGCGCGGCCGCACCGTCCGCGAGCGCCGCGCCTTCGCCGGCACGGCCGAGGCTCGCCGCCTCGATCACCAGCGGCGAGCGGCCATACGCATTGCTCACGCGAATGCGCGCCGCGCGGCCCGATGCGGTCGGATAGACGATCTGGCGGACGGTGCGCCCCGCGACGTCGGGTGCCCGGTACAACGGCGGCGGCGAGGCCAGCTCGGGAATCGGCTGCAGCGCAGTCGCCCACGCGGCCACCCAGCCGGCCGGCGCCGCGCAGACCGCGAACGGCGACAAAAGAACGGAGGCGCCCAGCACGGTCGCCGCCAGACTGCTTCGGAATGACATCGGCAAATCCTCATCGGAAAGCGGGCATTGTGCCGCAGAAGAAGCGCGACCGATCGCGCGCCGGCATGCGATCGCACCCTGACGCCTGTGGTTTACCCGCACCTCATCGAAATTCCGCAACAAATTTATTAACCGACCGGTCGGTTGGCTTATACTTCGCACACATTCAACCGGACGAGAGCGCTCGCCATGTACACGCAATCCCTCGACATTCCCGGCAACGTCGCGCCGCTCGACGCCGCAGCCGAGTCGCCCGAGCAGGCGCGGTTCGACGCGGTGATGGCCGCGGACGGCAAGATCGAACCGCAGGACTGGATGCCGGACGCCTATCGGAAGACGCTGATCCGCCAGATCTCGCAGCACGCGCACTCGGAAGTGGTCGGCATGCTGCCGGAAGGCAACTGGATCACGCGCGCGCCGAGCCTGAAGCGCAAGGCGATCCTGCTCGCCAAGGTGCAGGACGAAGCGGGCCACGGCCTCTATCTATATAGCGCGGTCGAAACGCTCGGCGTCTCGCGCGAGTCGCTGATCGACGCGCTGCACGCAGGCAAGGCCAAATATTCGAGCATCTTCAACTATCCGACGCCGACCTGGGCCGACGTCGGCGTGATCGGCTGGCTCGTCGACGGCGCCGCGATCATGAACCAGGTGCCGCTGTGCCGCTGCACGTACGGCCCGTACGCGCGCGCGATGATCCGCGTCTGCAAGGAGGAGTCGTTCCATCAGCGCCAGGGCTTCGATGCATTGCTGACGATGATGAAGGGCACCGACGCGCAGCGCGCGATGGTCCAGCAGGCCGTGAACCGCTGGTGGTGGCCGGTGCTGATGATGTTCGGCCCGAGCGACGCCGATTCGGTCCACAGCCATCAGTCCGCGAAATGGGGCATCAAGCGGATCTCGAACGACGATCTGCGGCAGAAGTTCGTCGACGCGACGGTCGAGCAGGCGAAGGTGCTCGGCGTCACGCTGCCCGACCCGGATCTGAAATGGAACGAGGCGCGCGGCCACTACGACTACGGCGCGATCGACTGGGACGAATTCTGGCGAGTCGTCAACGGCGACGGCCCCTGCAACAAGGAACGCCTCGCAACGCGCGTGAAGGCGCACGAAGACGGCGCGTGGGTCCGCGAAGCCGCGCTTGCGTACGAAGCGAAACGCCGCGCGCGCGCCGAACAGCACGCGGCATAAACGGCACGCGCCGGCACCGTGCGTGCCGGCCCACCGACCGAATTCAACACAGCATTGCATCGGACCGGCTCGCGCCGCGCGCGCAAAGCCGGCCCACAGGAGAGAAAGATGAACAAGGAATGGCCGATCTGGGAAGTGTTCGTGCGCAGCAAGCAGGGCCTCGATCACAAGCACTGCGGCAGCCTGCACGCGGCCGACGCGACGATGGCGCTGCGCATGGCGCGCGACGTCTACACGCGCCGCCAGGAAGGCGTGAGCATCTGGGTGGTGCCGTCGTCGGCGATCACCGCATCGGATCCGAACGAGAAGGCCGAAATGTTCGAACCGGCCGGCGACAAGATCTATCGCCATCCGACGTTCTACACGCTGCCCGACGAAGTCAACCACATGTAACGCGCGCCATGACGATCACGCCCGAACACCTTTCCTACGTGCTGCGCCTCGCGGACAACGCGCTGATCCTCGGTCAGCGCAACGCCGAGTGGTGCGGTCACGGCCCGGTCCTCGAGGAAGACATCGCGCTCACCAACATGAGCCTCGACCTGATCGGCCAGGCGCGCATGCTGTACACGCACGCGGCCGAACTCGAACGCCAGCTGAACGGCGCGACGAAGACCGAGGACGATTACGCCTACTTCCGCACCGAACGCGAGTTCGCGAACTTCACGCTGGCCGAGCTGCCGCACTACGGACCGCTCGCGGGCACCGCGCACGCCGACAAGGATTACGCGGTCACGATCGTGCGCAATTTCCTCTACGCGACGCTGATGCTGCACGTATGGAGCGCGCTCGAAACGTCGACCGACGCGCAGCTCGCCGCGATCGCCGCGAAGTCGGTGAAGGAAACGCGTTATCACGTGCAGCACGCGCGCGAATGGCTCGTGCGCTTCGGCGACGGCACCGACGAATCGCATCGCCGCGCGCAGGCCGCGCTCGACTACCTGATGCCGTACACGCGTGAATTCTTCGCGACCGACGCGATCGACGCAGCGATCGCCGCGCAGGGCATCGGGCCCGCGCCGGCGTCGCTCGAGTCCGCGTGGCGCGCCGACGTCGAAGCCGCACTGGCCGAAGCGACGCTCGCGCTGCCGGCGCCCGTGCAGCACGTGCCGACCGGCAAGCAGGGCGGACACTCGGAACACATGGGTTACCTGCTCGCCGAAATGCAGAGCCTCGCGCGCCAGCATCCGGGCGCGACCTGGTAACCCGCGACGACGGAGCCGACGCATGTCCATCGAGACCGCCGCCCCCACGCACGCCGCGCCCGGCGCGCACCACGACGATCCGCTGCTCGCGCGCGCGTGGGACGTGCTCGAAGCCGTACCCGATCCGGAGATTCCGGTCGTGTCGATCCGCGAGCTCGGCATCCTGCGCGACGTGCGCCGCGCCGCCGACGGCACGCTCGAAGTCGTGATCACGCCGACCTACTCGGGCTGCCCGGCGATGTCGCAGATCGCCGAAGACATCGCGGCCGCGCTGCAGGGCGCCGGCCTGCCGTCGCACCGGATCGAGACGGTGCTCGCGCCCGCGTGGACGACCGACTGGATCACGCAGGACGCGCGCGAGAAGCTGCGCGCCTACGGCATCGCGCCGCCCGTCGGCCAGTGCGGCAGCGCCGCGCCGCGCGAAAACGTCGTGCGCTTCGTGCCGCGGCCGGTCGCGGCGCCGGTTTGCCCGCGCTGCGGTTCCGCGAACACCGAGCGTCTCGCGCAGTTCGCGTCGACGGCCTGCAAGGCGCTGTACCGCTGCGTCGACTGCCGCGAACCCTTCGACTACTTCAAACCTTACTGATATGGCGACCCCGCAATTTCATCCGCTGCGTATCCGCGACGTGCGGCCCGAGACCGCCGACGCCGTGACCGTCTCCTTCGAGGTGCCGCCGGAGCTGCGCGACGCGTACCGCTTCACGCAGGGCCAGTTCGTCACGCTGAAGACGCATATCGACGGCGAGGAGACGCGCCGCTCGTATTCGATCTGCGTCGGCACGACCGACTACGATCGCGACGGCGAGCTGCGCATCGGCATCAAACGCGTGCGCGGCGGCCGCTTCTCGAACTTCGCGTTCGACACGCTCAAGCCCGGCCACACGATCGACGTGATGACGCCGGACGGCCGCTTCTTCACGCATCTGAACGCCGATCACGGCAAGCAGTACGTCGCGTTCTCTGGCGGCTCGGGCATCACGCCGGTGCTCGCGATCGTGAAGACGACGCTCGAACTCGAGCCGCGCAGCACGTTCACGCTGATCTACGGCAACCGCAGCGTCGACGCGATCATGTTCGCGGAAGAGCTCGAGGACCTGAAGAACCGCTACATGAACCGCTTCGTCCTCTATCACGTGCTGTCGGACGATCTGCAGGACGTCGAGCTGTTCAACGGCGTGCTCGACCAGGCGAAGTGCGCGGCGTTCCTCGACACGCTGGTGCCGGCCGATTCGATCGACGAAGCGTTCATCTGCGGCCCGGCGCCGATGATGGATGCGGCCGAAGCCGCGCTGAAGGCGGCCGGCGTGCCGCCGGCGAAGGTACACGTCGAGCGCTTCGGCACGCCGCTGCCGCAGGCAGGCGTGCCGGTCGTCGAGATCACCGAACAGACGCCGGCCGCCGATCTCGAGATCGTGCTCGACGGCAAGAAGCGCAAGCTGCGTCTGCCGTACGAAGGCGTGAGCCTGCTCGACGTCGGCCTGCGCGCCGGCCTCGCGCTGCCGTATGCGTGCAAGGGCGGCGTGTGCTGCACGTGCCGCGCGAAGGTGCTCGAAGGCGAAGTACGGATGGAGAAGAACTACACGCTCGAGGAGCACGAGGTGAACGACGGCTTCGTGCTGACGTGCCAGTGCCATCCGGTCAGCGACAAGGTCGTCGTGAGCTTCGACGAGCGTTGATCGGCCGCGCATCGAGACGCGGCGCCGGTTTCTCGTCGTCACACATCTCGCTTACACTAGGGGCCGCCGGCCGGTCGGACAGCTTGCAGCGTCCGCCCGGCCGGCGGTTTTCTTTTGTTGACGACAGGCCGATGAGTACCATTCACGTGATTCAGGGCGGCACCGCCGCCGCGTCGCTGCGCGAAGCGCTCGCGGCAGCCGGACGCGACGAGCGCGTCGTCGGGTTGCTCGACGACCTCGGCGTCGGCCCGTTGAAGGGTGCCGACGAGACGTGGGACGTGCGCGCCGCGTTCTGGCAACGCGTGCTCGGCGACCAGATCCCCGACTGGAAAGCGGAGATCGAAGGCGAATTCGCGCGACTCGACCAGCTCGCCACGGACACCGGCCAGGTCGTCGTGTGGCACGCGCCGTGCGTCGGCGACAAGCTGCTGCTGCGCCGCGTCGCCTATCACCTGCGCAGTGTCCCGCAACGACTGAACGAAGTGCGGCTGTCGGCCGCCGACCTCGACGCGACGCAGCGCACCGCACTCGCACGCGCGGACCACGCCTGTTCGACGGGCATGTTCTCGCCGGCGCAGCTCGGCAAGCGGCGGCCTGCCGCCGCGCCGATCTCGGTCTTGCGGATCGGCCGCCTCGCGCTCGAATGGCAGGAGGCCAAACATCTGAACGCCGAGCTGCGCTACTGGATCAGCAACACGATCAAGAGCGGCCACTATGCGGACCTCGACGCGCAGATCGTCGCGCGCGCGAGCGCCGACTGGCAGCCGGCGCGGCAGCTCGTCGGCCGCATCATGGCCGAGGCCGATCGCGGCGGACTGTTCGTCAGCGACGCCGTCGCGTGGTGGCGCTGCCGCGAACTGGCCGCGGTCGGCCGGCTCGAGCTGCAGGACGATGCGCCGGCCGCCCTCTCCTTCACGCACGTGCGCGCCGCCCGCGCGGCGAACGCATCCCGCTAATCTTCCGCATTCGACCATGGCCCGTACCCGAGCGCCCGACCACGAATCCCAGCGCGAGCAGATCCTCGATCTCGCCGCCGAAAAGTTCGCGCAGACGAGCTACCCGAGCACGTCGATGTCCGATCTCGCGACCGCGAGCGGCACGTCGAAGGCACGCCTCTATCACTATTACGAGAGCAAGGAAGCGATCCTGTTCGACCTGCTCGACCGCTACACGAAGCGGCTGATGCTGATCATCGCGGAAGTCGAAGGGACGAGCCAGCGGCGCGGGCTCAGCGAGCGCGAGGCGTTCGCCGAGCTGGTGCGCGCGTTCCTCGCCGAATACGAGACGTCGCACAGCCGGCACGTCGCGCTGCTCAACGACGTGAAGTATCTCGAGGATGCGCAGCGCGAAATCGTGCTCGACCGGCAGCGCGACATCGTCGCAGCCTTCGCGCGGCAGCTCGCGCGCGCCTACCCGGACCGCATCTCGAAGGAAAACCAGACGTCGGTGACGATGATGGTGTTCGGGATGATCAACTGGACGTTCACGTGGCTGAAGCCGGGCGGCCGCCTCGGCTACCGCGACTTCGCCGAACAGGTGATCGACATGATCGAGCGCGGGCTGTCGTCGGCCGCGTGATGCCGCAGGGCAGCATCCGTTGCGCGGTGTGCACAGCCACACCGCCCTCTCGGCATTTCATACGATGAATTTTTAATGCGTTTAAAATCAGCGGCTTACGTTATGAACTAAGCGCATTTAGAATTCACCCTCGACAGAATATACGGGTTTTCCCCAATCCTGACCCAAACACTCGGGTAAAATGCTGCTGCGTTGCACAACCCGCTGTACGGTCACCATTGAGGAACCCACGATGAACACGCAATTCCACGGCTCGGCCGATGTCGTCGGCACCGCCGGTAATGCGCCGGTTCTCGTCAGGGAACTGGCTTCCAAAGACCGTGAGCAGATGCTCACCCATTTTCTGTCGCTGAACGAGGACGACCGCCTGCTGCGCTTCGGCCAGATGGTGCCCGACCACGTGATCGAAAACTACGTGCGCACGATCGACTTCGGCCGCGATACCGTGTTCGGCGTGTTCGACCATGATCTCGAGCTGATCGGCGTCGGTCACCTCGCCTATCTGCCGGCCGACGGCGACAAGCGGACGGCCGAATTCGGCGTGTCGGTGCTCGAACGCGCGCGCGGCCGCGGCGTCGGCACGAAGCTGTTCGAGCGCGCGGCGATCCGCAGCCGCAACACGCGCGTGACGACGCTGTACATGCACTGCCTGTCGCGCAACGCGACGATGATGCACATCGCCAAGAAGTCCGGCATGCGCATCGAGTATGCGTACGGCGAAGCCGACGCGTATCTGTCGCTGGCGCCGGCCGACCACTCGACGATCCTCGCCGAAATGCTGCAGGAACAGGCCGCCGTGTTCGACTATGCGATGAAGCGCCAGGCGCACCGCGCGTCGAAGTTCATCGAATCGCTGATGCCCGCCGCGCTCAGCGCGTAACGCCAGTGCTCCGCCGCGGCGCGTCGCTCGCGCCCGGCGGTTCTCGCTTCCCCCTCCCGCCTTCCCGCCGCAGCTAGCGCATCGACCGGATCGGCAGCGCCGTCGTCTCCTTGAAGCATTCGAGCGAAAAGCTCGTTTTCACGTCGATCACCGACGGATGGTGCAGCAACTGCTCCTGCACGAAGCGGGAGAAATGCGCCATGTCCTCCACCTGCACGCGCAGCAGGTAATCCATATCGCCCGTCATCGCGTGGCACGCGACGACTTCCGGCCAGGCCTGCACGGCCGCGCGGAACAGCTCCGCGTGCGTCGCGCCCGCGCGCGCCGCCGTTTCGTCCGCGCGCACCGGCACGACGCCGCCGCGCTTCTCGAGCCGCACGCTCACGTACGCGAGCAAGTCGAGCCCGAGTTTCTGCGGGTCGAGCAGCGCGACGTAGCCCGTGATCACGCCGATCTCCTCGAGGCGGCGGATTCGCCGCAGACACGGGCTCGGCGACAGGTTCACGCGCTCGGCGATCTCCTGGTTCGACAGGCGGCCGTTCTCCTGAAGAATCGCGAGGATCCGCCGGTCGATCGCGTCCAATTCGACCTGCGCCATCTTCTGCCCTCCGAAAGTCGTTTCGAGACTGGAAATTGCGCCATCGTAGGATCGCGCGACCAAGTTCGCAAGTTTACGCTCCACGCGGCCCGCTACACTTTGTCGCACGTACTCGATCGTTTCGCGCGCCATCGGCGCGCACCACCCTCGACACAGGACCGACGGCGCTCCGCATCGCCGCGGCCGACTCAGGAGACACGCATGCAGATCCCCACCTGGGACAACCCCGTCGGCACCGACGGCTTCGAATTCATCGAATACACGGCACCGGACCCGAAGGCGCTCGGACAACTGTTCGAACGGATGGGTTTCACCGCGATCGCGCGTCACCGTCACAAGGACGTGACGGTCTACCGCCAGGGCGACATCAACTTCATCATCAACGCCGAGCCCGACTCGTTCGCGCAGCGCTTCGCGCGGCTGCACGGCCCGTCGATCTGCGCGATCGCGTTTCGCGTGCAGGACGCCGCGAAGGCATACAAGCGCGCGCTCGAACTCGGCGCATGGGGCTTCGACAACAAGACGGGCCCGATGGAGCTGAACATCCCGGCGATCAAGGGTATCGGCGATTCGCTGATCTACTTCGTCGACCGCTGGCGCGGCAAGAACGGCGCGCAGCCGGGCGCGATCGGCGACATCAGCATCTACGACGTCGACTTCGAGCCGATCCCCGGCGCCGAGCCGAACCCGGTCGGTCACGGGCTCACGTACATTGACCACCTGACGCACAACGTGCATCGCGGCCGCATGCAGGAATGGGCGGAGTTCTACGAACGCCTGTTCAACTTCCGCGAAGTGCGCTACTTCGATATCGAAGGCAAGGTGACGGGTGTGAAGTCGAAGGCGATGACGTCGCCGTGCGGCAAGATCCGCATCCCGATCAACGAGGAAGGCTCGGACACCGCAGGCCAGATCCAGGAATACCTGGACGCGTACCACGGCGAAGGCATTCAGCACATCGCGCTCGGCACCAACGACATCTATGGGGCGGTCGACGGCCTGCGCAGCAAGGAAGTGAAGCTGCTCGACACGATCGACACCTATTACGAACTGGTCGATCGCCGCGTGCCGAACCACGGCGAATCGCTGGAAGAGCTGAAGAAGCGCAAGATCCTGATCGACGGCGCACGCGACGATCTGCTGCTGCAGATCTTCACCGAAAACCAGATCGGGCCGATCTTCTTCGAGATCATCCAGCGCAAGGGCAATCAGGGCTTCGGCGAGGGCAACTTCAAGGCGCTGTTCGAATCGATCGAGCTCGATCAGATCCGCCGCGGCGTCGTGCAGGACAAGGCCTGACGCCAGGCCTGAGGGAACGGGCCGGTGCGCGCGGCCGCGCGCCGGCGTCCGGCCCGGCCGCACAAACAAAAAGGGCGGGAATCGCACGATTCCCGCCCTTTGTTCGTTTTCGGCGCGGCGCGCTGCCGCGCGATCGCATCAACGCACGCTCGCCTTCGACGCCGCGGCGCGCGCGACGGCCGGCTGCGCATCGGCATTCTGCGCCGACGCGGTCTGACGCATCTGCGCGCCGGCGGCCGCCAGTGCGCTCGCGCCTTGCGCGCGCACCGGGCCGGTCATCGCGAAAAACGCGGCGGACACGATCAGGAAACTCTGGATATGACGCGTGTTCATTGCACCTCCTTTTAAGACTGCCGGCGCCTCCCCGTGCCTCGACAGCGTGTCGACGCGACCGGGCACCTCCGGCAGGCCGACAAGATTAACGGCGTTTGCACGAAGATGGGGCCAGCTTTACATGCTTTTACATGCTGTAACGGGTGCGCCGCCCCCCGCCCGTTGATGCAGTGCGGCAGTAGCGCCGATGGGCGGCGGGTTTATCCCAGTGCTACCATCACTTAAAACCGGCCAATATGCCGGCCACTGCCGACGCGTTCACAAGACGCCGACGCACTCGAAGTTTTGGTGATCCCAAACTGGGTGGAGGAGACTGTTAATGAATGCCCCGCTAGACGCAGGCCAACGCGCGTCGCTCGAAGCCGCGCTAAAGTCCGTCACGCTTGACGACAAATACACGCTCGAGCGCGGCCGCGCTTACATGAGCGGCATCCAGGCGCTCGTGCGCCTGCCGATGCTCCAGCAGGAACGCGACCGCGCCGCCGGCCTCAATACGGCCGGCTTCATCTCCGGCTATCGCGGCTCGCCGCTCGGCGGCCTCGACCTGTCGCTCTGGAAGGCCAAGCAGCATCTGGCCGCCCATCAGATCGTTTTCCAGCCCGGCCTCAACGAAGATCTCGCCGCGACCGCCGTGTGGGGCTCGCAGCAGGTCAACCTGTATCCCGGCGCGAAGTACGACGGCGTGTTCGGCATGTGGTACGGCAAGGGCCCGGGCGTCGACCGCACCGGCGACGTATTCAAGCACGCGAACTCGGCCGGCTCGTCGAAGCACGGCGGCGTGCTGGTGCTCGCCGGCGACGACCATGCGGCGAAGTCCTCGACGCTCGCGCATCAGTCCGAGCACATCTTCAAGGCCTGCGGGCTGCCGGTGCTGTTCCCGTCGAACGTGCAGGAATACCTCGACTTCGGGCTGCACGGCTGGGCGATGAGCCGGTACTCGGGGCTCTGGGTCGCGCTGAAGTGCGTGACGGACGTCGTCGAATCGTCGGCGTCGGTCGACATCGACCCGCACCGCACCGAGATCCTGCTGCCGACCGACTTCGTCATGCCGGAAGGCGGGCTCAACATCCGCTGGCCGGACCCGCCGCTCGTGCAGGAAGCGCGGCTGCTCGATTACAAGTGGTACGCGGCGCTCGCCTACGTGCGCGCGAACAAGCTCGACCGCATCGAGATCGATTCGCCGCACGCGCGCTTCGGCATCATGACGGGCGGCAAGGCCTATCTGGACGTGCGCCAGGCGCTGACCGACCTCGGCCTCGACGACGAAACCTGCGCGCGGATCGGCATCCGGCTCTACAAGGTCGGCTGCGTCTGGCCGCTCGAAGCGCAGGGCGCGCAGGCGTTTGCGCGCGGCCTCGACGAAATTCTGGTCGTCGAGGAAAAGCGCCAGATCCTCGAATACGCGATCAAGGAAGAGCTGTACAACTGGCCGGACGCGCAGCGCCCGCGCGTGTACGGCAAGTTCGACGAAAAGGACGGCGCCGGCGGCGAATGGTCGGTGCCGATGGGCAACTGGCTGCTGCCCGCGCATTACGAGCTGTCGCCTGCGATCATCGCGAAGGCGATCGCGACGCGCCTCGAGAAGTTCGAGCTGCCGTCCGACGTGCGCGCGCGCATCGCCGCGCGCATCGCGGTGATCAACGCGAAGGAAATGGCGCTCGCGAAGCCGCACGTGCAGACCGAGCGCAAGCCGTGGTTCTGCTCGGGATGCCCGCACAACACGTCGACCAACGTGCCGGAAGGCTCGCGCGCGATCGCCGGCATCGGTTGCCACTACATGACCGTCTGGATGGACCGCAACACGAGCACCTTCAGCCAGATGGGCGGCGAAGGCGTGCCGTGGATCGGCCAGGCGCCGTTCACCGACGAAAAGCACGTGTTCGCGAACCTCGGCGACGGCACCTATTTCCACTCGGGCCTACTCGCGATCCGCGCGGCGATCTCGTCGAAGGCGAACATCACGTACAAGATCCTGTACAACGATGCGGTCGCGATGACGGGCGGCCAGCCGGTCGACGGCGTGCTGACCGTGCCGCAGATCACGCACCAGCTCGCGTCCGAAGGCGCGAAGAAGATCGTGATCGTCACCGACGAGCCCGAGAAGTACGACAGCCAGAAGGCGCTGCTCGCACCCGGCGTGACGATCCATCATCGCGACCAGCTCGACGACGTGCAGCGCGAGCTGCGCGAGATCGAAGGCACGACGATCCTGATCTACGACCAGACCTGCGCGACCGAAAAGCGCCGTCGCCGCAAGCGCGGCGCGTATCCGGATCCGGCCAAGCGCGTCGTGATCAACGACGCGGTGTGCGAAGGCTGCGGCGACTGCTCGGTGCAGTCGAACTGCCTGTCGGTCGAGCCGCTCGAAACCGAATTCGGCACGAAGCGCCAGATCAACCAGTCGAGCTGCAACAAGGACTTCTCGTGCGTGAAGGGCTTCTGCCCGAGCTTCGTCACGGTCGAGGGCGGCCAGCTGAAGAGGCCGAAGGCCGTCGCCGTCGACGGTAGCGCGCTGCCGCCGATCCCCGAACCGGCGCTGCCGGCGATCGACCGTGCGTACGGCGTGCTCGTCACCGGCGTCGGCGGCACGGGCGTCGTCACGATCGGCGCGCTGCTCGGGATGGCCGCGCACCTCGAAAACAAGGGCGTGACCGTGCTCGACGTGACGGGTCTCGCGCAGAAAGGCGGCGCGGTGATGAGCCACGTGCAGATCTCGCACACGCCGACCGACATCCACGCGACGCGCATCGCGATGGGCGAAGCCGATCTCGTGATCGGCTGCGACGCGATCGTGACGGCCGGCGACGAATGCACGTCGCGGATGCGGCACGGCGCGACGCGCGTGGTCGTCAACAGCGCGCAGACGCCGACGGCCGAGTTCATCAAGAACCCGAACTGGGCGTTCCCGGGCGTGTCCGCCGAGCACGACATCCGCACCGCGGCCGGCGACATGGTCGACTTCGTCGATGCGAACCGCTTCGCGGTCGCGCTGCTCGGCGACGCGATCTACACGAATCCGTTCGTGCTCGGCTACGCGTGGCAGAAGGGCTGGCTGCCGCTGACGCTCGCGTCGCTGCAGCGCGCGATCGAGCTGAACGGCGTGTCGGTCGACAAGAACCGCGCGGCGTTCGAGTGGGGCCGGCGCGCCGCGCACGATTTCGCGAGCGTGCAGCAGGCCGCGGCCGGCGAACCGCGTGCCGCGCAGGGCGCGACGGTGATCGCGCTGCACACGAAGAAGGCCGTCGATGCGCTGATCGCGAAGCGCGTCGAGTTCCTGACCGCGTATCAGAACGCGGGCTATGCGGCGCGCTATGCGGCGTTCGTCGACAAGGTGCGCGCCGCCGAGCGTGCACTCGCCGACGGCGACGCGATGCAGGAGCCGCTCACCGAAGCGGTCGCGCGCAACCTGTTCAAGCTGATGGCGTACAAGGACGAATACGAGGTCGCACGGCTGCAGTCCGATCCGGCGTTCCTCGCACGGCTGTCCGCGCAGTTCGAAGGCGACTGGAAGCTGAAATTCCATCTCGCGCCGCCGCTGTTCGCGAAGAAGGACGCGCACGGCCATCTCGTGAAGAAGGCGTACGGCCCGTGGATGATGTCCGCGTTCCGGCTGCTCGCGAAGGCGAAGTTCCTGCGCGGCACCGCGTTCGACCCGTTCGGCCGCACCGAAGAACGGCGCACCGAGCGCGCGCTGATCGGCGAGTACGAAGCGCTGATCGACGAGGTGCTCGCGAAGCTGACGGCGGGCAACCGGCCGCTCGCGGTCGAGCTCGCGTCGCTGCCGGACGGCATCCGCGGCTACGGTCACGTGAAGGACAACAACCTGCGCGCCGTCCGCCAGAAGTGGAACACGCTGCTCGCGCAGTGGCGTTCGCCGACGGGCGGCCAGTCGCGTCAGCAGGTCGCGTAGCCGCGACGCGCGGCGGGCGTTCGCGCGGCGGACGTCCGCCGCGCTTGCCGTACCGGCCGATCGCGATAAAAAAAGCCACGGAAGGCAGGGTTCCGTGGCTTTTTCTTTGCGCCGCGCTGAGGGCGCGGCACGCGCGCACGCTTACTTCGTGTTCACGTTCGCGGCGGCAACGGCCGTCATGTTGATGATCCGGCGCACGGTCGCGGCCGGCGTCAGGATATGGACCGGCTTCGCCGCGCCGAGCAGGAACGGGCCGACCGTCACGCCTTCGCCGCCGACCATCTTCAGCAGGTTGTACGCGATGTTCGCCGCTTCGACGTTCGGCATGATCAGCAGGTTCGCTTCGCCCGACAGCGTCGTGCCCGGGAACGCGGCCTTGCGGACCGCTTCGGACAGCGCGGCGTCGCCGTGCATTTCACCGTCGACCTCGAGGTTCGGCGCACGTTCGACGATCAGCTTGCGGGCCTCGGCCATCCGGCGCGACGACGCCGACGGCGCGCTGCCGAAGTTCGAGTTCGACAGCAGCGCGGCCTTCGGCACGATCCCGAAGCGCTCGATCTCGGCCGCGGCCTGGATCGTCATGTCGGCGAGTTGTTCGGCGCTCGGCAGTTCGTTCACGTACGTGTCGCAGACGAACAGGTTGCGGCCCGGCAGCATCAGCAGGTTCATCGCCGCGAAGTGCTCGGCGCCCTTCGCGCGGCCCAGCACCTGCTCGATGAACTTCAGGTGGCTGTGGTACGTGTCGATCATCCCGCAGATCATCCCGTCCGCATCGCCCAGGTGCACGAGCATCGCGCCGATCAGCGTGTTGAACTTGCGCAGCGCGGCCTTCGCGACCTCGGGCGTCACGCCGTCGCGCGCGCCGATCTCGTGGTACGCCTGCCAGTAGCGGTGGTAGCGCGTGTCGTCTTCCGGATTGACGATCTCGAAATCGACGCCCGCCTTCAGCTTCGAGCCGATCTTCGCGAGGCGCATCTCGACGACCGACGGACGGCCGATGATGATCGGCTTCGCGATCTTCTCGAGCAGCACGAACTGCGCGGCGCGCAGCACGCGCTCGTCCTCGCCCTCGGCAAACACGATGCGTGCCGCGGCCTTCTTCGCGGTCGCGAACACCGGGCGCATCACCATGCCCGTGCGGTACACCGTTGCGCCGAGTTGTTCGCGGTATGCGTCCATGTCCTGGATCGGACGCGTCGCGACGCCCGAATCCATCGCGGCCTGCGCGACGGCCGGCGCGATCTTGATGATCAGGCGCGGATCGAACGGCTTCGGAATCAGGTATTCCGGCCCGAATTCGAGCGAATGGCCTTCATACGCCTTCGCGACTTCCTCGCTCTGGTCGGTTTCCTGCGCCAGCTCCGCGATCGCGCGCACGCAGGCGAGCTTCATCTCTTCCGTGATCGTCGTCGCGCCGACGTCGAGCGCGCCGCGGAAGATGAACGGGAAGCAGAGCACGTTGTTGACCTGGTTCGGGTAGTCCGAACGGCCGGTCGCGACGATCGCGTCCGGGCGCACGGCCTTCGCGTCTTCCGGGCGGATTTCCGGCTCCGGGTTCGCGAGCGCGAGGATCAGCGGCTTGTCGGCCATCGCCTTGACCATGTCCTGCTTCAGCACGCCTGCGCTCGAGCAGCCGAGGAACACGTCCGCGCCGACGATCGCGTCGGCGAGCGTGCGCGCGTCGGTCGTCGCCGCGTAGCGCTGCTTCGACGGATCGAGATTGCCGCGCCCTTCGTAGATCACGCCCTTCGAATCGGTCACGAGGATGTTCGACTTCGTGAGCCCGAGGTTCACGAGCAGGTCCAGACACGCGATCGCCGCGGCGCCGGCGCCCGAACACACGAGCTTCACGTCCGCGAGGTTCTTGCCGACGACCTTCAGGCCGTTCAGGATCGCGGCCGATGCGATGATCGCCGTGCCGTGCTGGTCGTCGTGGAAGACGGGAATCTTCATGCGCTCGCGCAGCTTCTGCTCGATGTAGAAGCATTCCGGCGCCTTGATGTCCTCGAGGTTGATGCCGCCGAGCGTCGGCTCGAGCATCGCGATCGCTTCGACGAGCTTGTCGGGGTCGGATTCCGACAGTTCGATGTCGAACACGTCGATGCCGGCGAACTTCTTGAACAGGCAGCCCTTGCCTTCCATCACCGGCTTCGCGGCCAGCGGGCCGATGTTGCCGAGCCCGAGCACGGCCGTGCCGTTCGTCACGACGCCGACGAGGTTGCCGCGCGACGTGTATTTCTGCGCGTCGAGCGGATCGGCGTGGATCGCCTCGCACGCGGCCGCGACGCCCGGCGAATACGCGAGCGACAGGTCGAGCTGATTCGACAGCGGCTTGGTCGGCGTGACCGAAATCTTGCCGGGTTTCGGGTTCTGGTGATAGGCGAGAGCGGCCTGCTTCAGTTGTTCGTCCATGATTGACCTGCGAGAGACATGCGAAATGTTGACGGTCCGGTACACAGCACCTTGAGCCGCGTCTGCGTGAATCGAGGGGATGGTCGACTGCGAGACGGCCGCGGCGCGCCGGGTCGGCACGCCCTCGAACCTTGGCGGGTGGCAAGAAGCAGATGCAAAGTACGGAACGATTTCTAAGGGTCGCCTAGCAGGCTGCGGAAATACCCAACGGGCGCAGCTTCGCTGCTGACGCAAGG
>NZ_JBQYLP010000091.1:0-16880 GCF_052683555.1 Burkholderia sp. BC1 | reverse complement strand
GAAGGCGGCCGTACCGTCGGCGCTGGCGTCGTCGCAAAGATCATCGAGTAAGCCAGTTATTCGTTGATCGACAGTTTTGGGGCTGGCAGTAGCCGGCCCCAACATGGTCTAGGGGTATAGCTCAACTGGCAGAGCGTCGGTCTCCAAAACCGAAGGTTGGGGGTTCGATTCCCTCTGCCCCTGCCAAAAAATAGCCACGTGTCCTACGTGGCATTTGTTTTAAGGTGTTATGGCGAATCCATCCGTCGAAACTGTAAATACCTCCGGCGATAAGCTGATGCTGGCCCTGGGCGTATTGCTGGTCTTGGCCGGATTCGTGGGCTTCTTCTGGCTGGGCAATCAGCAGTGGTATGTCCGCGGCGCCGCATTGGCGGTCGGGATCATCGCCGGCGTGGCCGTCGGGCTGATGTCCGCTCCTGGCAAAAGCCTCATCGCGTTTGCCAAGGATTCGTACAAGGAAGTCCGAAAGGTCGTTTGGCCCACCCGTAAGGAAGCAACGCAAACCACGCTCGTCGTGTTCGGTTTCGTGCTCGTGATGGCGATTTTCCTCTGGTTGAGCGATAAATCGATCGAATGGGTGATTTTCTCGGTGATTCTGGGTTGGAAATGATATGAGCGATACTCCGGCATCTCCGAGCGGAAAACGTTGGTACGTCGTGCACGCCTACTCCGGCATGGAGAAGAGCGTGCAACGTGCGCTTCAGGAGCGCATCGAACGGGCCGGCATGCAGGATAAATTCGGTCAGATCCTGGTCCCGACCGAAGAAGTGGTCGAAGTCAAAGGCGGCCACAAGGCTGTGACGGAACGTCGGTTCTTCCCGGGCTACGTGCTCGTGGAAATGGAAATGACGGACGAAACGTGGCACCTCGTGAAGAACACCGCGAAGGTCACCGGTTTCGTCGGCGGCGCACGCAACCGCCCGACCCCGATTTCCCCGAAGGAAGTCGAGAAGATCATGTCGCAGATGCAGGAAGGCGTGGAGAAGCCGCGCCCGAAGACCCTGTTCGAAGTAGGCGAGATGGTGCGGGTCAAGGAAGGCCCGTTCACGGACTTCAACGGCACCGTCGAAGAAGTCAACTACGAAAAGTCGCGCGTGCGCGTGTCGGTCACCATCTTTGGCCGTTCTACCCCGGTCGAACTCGAATTCGGCCAGGTCGAAAAAGTCTGATCCTGATTCGGTGGGCAGCCTCGGCTGCCCACCTTCGCGCTTACGGCCCGCGTCATGGTCGTTGAGGAGCGTCAGTAGCCAGCGGCGAACGCGCGTTATCACTCACCGAACGCCGCTTGGCGTTCCAACGAGGTTTTCAAATGGCAAAGAAGATTGTCGGCTTTATCAAGCTGCAGATTCCTGCAGGTAAAGCCAACCCGTCGCCGCCGGTCGGTCCGGCACTGGGCCAGCGCGGCCTGAACATCATGGAGTTCTGCAAGGCGTTCAACGCGCAGACTCAAGGTATGGAGCCGGGTCTGCCGGTGCCGGTCGTCATCACGGCATACGCTGACAAGAGCTTCACGTTCGTGATGAAGACGCCGCCGGCGACCGTCCTGATCAAGAAGGCGGCGAAGGTGGACAAGGGCTCGAGCAAGCCGCACACCGACAAGGTCGGTTCGATCACGCGCGCTCAAGCCGAAGAGATCGCAAAGACGAAGATGCCGGACCTCACGGCAGCTGATCTGGACGCAGCCGTTCGCACCATCGCTGGTAGCGCACGCTCGATGGGCATCACTGTGGAGGGCGTGTAAATGGCTAAGATCTCCAAGCGCCGTCAGGCATTTGCCGCCAAGGTCGACCGTCAGAAGCTGTACGCGATCGACGACGCACTGGCACTCGTGAAGGAATGCGCGAGCGCGAAGTTCAATGAGTCGATCGACGTGGCAGTCCAGCTCGGCATCGACGCGAAGAAGTCGGACCAGGTCGTTCGCGGTTCGGTCGTTCTGCCGGCCGGTACGGGCAAGTCGGTTCGTGTCGCCGTGTTCGCGCAAGGCGAGAAGGCCGAGCAGGCACGCGCAGCAGGTGCGGAAGTCGTCGGTATGGAAGACCTGGCCGAGCAGATCAAGGCTGGCCAGATGGACTTCGACATCGTGATCGCTTCGCCGGACACGATGCGTATCGTCGGTACGCTCGGTCAGATCCTCGGCCCGCGCGGCCTGATGCCGAACCCGAAGGTCGGCACGGTCACGCCGGACGTCGCGACCGCGGTCAAGAACGCGAAGGCAGGTCAGGTGCAGTTCCGCGTCGACAAGGCCGGTATCATCCACGCGACGATCGGCCGTGCATCGTTCGAACCGGCTGCGCTGCGTTCGAACCTGTCGGCGCTGATCGAAGCGCTGCAGAAGGCCAAGCCGGCAACGAGCAAGGGCGTCTACCTGCGCAAGATCGCACTGTCGAGCACGATGGGCGTCGGCGTGCGTGTCGACCAGGCTACGCTGGCCGCGCAGTAAGCATGAAATTCAGGCCGCTTCGTTCGCGAAGCGGTCTTCAAGGGCTTTGGGCGGTTGTTCGTGCAGTAGGCGGGCAACCGGTTATCAAAGACCGTTGGTGGGACGCAGCAGTCGGGCATCCCTTAATTCAAGCCAACGCAGATGGCGAACCCGAAAAAGTTTTGTAGTGGTGAAGCCGCAGGTCGCGAAGCAGTTCGCGGCCTGAGGTGGAAATACTCCTAACGAGGTCGGACGCCGTTGTTGAACGAGGTACGTGAGGTCAAGCCATACCGGCTAGCCGAGCGTATCGTTTCTGGAGGCTAACCGTGCCGCTTAATAGAGAAGACAAGCAAGCCGTCGTTGCTGAGGTCGCCGCACAAGTTGCGAAGGCCCAGACCGTTGTGCTGGCTGAGTATCGTGGAATTGCGGTTGGCGATCTGACCACGCTGCGCGCGAAAGCGCGCGAGCAGAAGGTTTACCTGCGCGTTCTGAAGAACACGCTGGCGCGTCGCGCTGTTGAAGGTACGCCCTTTGCTCCGCTGGCAGAGCAGATGACTGGTCCGCTGATCTACGGCATCTCGGAAGATGCAATTGCCGCTGCTAAGGTCGTCAACGACTTCAGCAAGAGCAATGACAAGTTGGTCATCAAGGCTGGTTCGTTCGATGGCAAGGTGATGGATAAGGCTGGCGTGCAAGCGCTGGCAAGCATCCCGAGCCGTGAAGAACTGCTCTCGAAGCTGCTGTTCGTCATGCAAGCGCCTGTTTCGGGCTTCGCGCGTGCTCTCGCCGCGCTGGCCGAGAAGAAGCAAGCAGAAGCTGCGTAATCGAACACGCATCAGCGTCACTGATCGCTGGCTGTATCCGAATTCAATTTAGGAGTATTTCAAATGGCAATCGCAAAAGAAGACATCCTGGCAGCAGTCGAAGGGATGACCGTTCTCGAACTGAACGAACTGGTCAAGGCGTTCGAAGAGAAGTTTGGCGTGTCGGCAGCTGCAGTCGCAGTCGCTGGCCCGGCAGGCGGCGGCGCTGCTGCTGCTGCTGAAGAGAAGACCGACTTCACGGTCGTTCTGGCTGAAGCAGGCAGCAACAAGGTTGCAGTCATCAAGGCCGTTCGCGAAATCACGGGCCTGGGCCTGAAGGAAGCGAAGGACCTCGTCGACGGCGCACCGAAGCCCGTCAAGGAAGGCGTCGACAAGGCTGCTGCTGAAGAAGCGAAGAAGAAGCTGGAAGACGCAGGCGCGAAGGTCGAACTCAAGTAAGTTCCGACGCGCTGTGCGAAGGCTGGCGGTATTTTCACCGCCGGCCTTTTTGTGCTTTGTGGGGACGTTATTCTGGCACTCTTTCGGGAGGCGGGATAATCGGCCCCAGAAGCCAAAGATAAACGTCAAATCGTGGCTGCTGCACGGCGATTGGCGATTCTCTTTGTCTTCTGAAGCGACTGCAGAAGGCAAGTTTGGTCGGGTAGCGGGCAACACAGGCATCCGCTGCCGTCAGCCAGCGGTTGGTAGCGGCCAACCACCAAGCTTCTCGGCTCGTTCAAGCCGTCGGACGGCCATCGGGTCTCAGTCGGTGAACACTCGGGTTTGAAACGTCCAGGTATTCCGCCTCGATAGCACCCGCCGTGATTCGGAGATCGTATGCAATATTCCTTCACCGAGAAGAAGCGCATTCGCAAGAGTTTCGCGAAGCGCCCCATCGTTCACCAAGTTCCTTTCCTGCTGGCCACCCAGCTTGAATCATTCAGCACGTTTCTGCAAGCCGATGTGCCGGCGACGCAACGCAAGCCTGAAGGTTTGCAGGCCGCTTTCACATCGGTATTTCCCATTGTTTCGCACAACGGCTTCGCGCGCCTCGAGTTCGTGAGCTATGCGCTGTCCGCGCCGGCATTCAACATCAAGGAATGCCAGCAGCGCGGCCTGACGTACTGCTCCGCGCTGCGCGCGAAGGTCCGCCTCGTCATCCTCGACAAGGAATCGCCGAACAAGCCCGTCGTCAAGGAAGTGAAGGAGCAGGAAGTGTACATGGGCGAAATTCCGCTCATGACGCCGACCGGCTCGTTCGTCATCAACGGCACCGAGCGTGTCATCGTCTCGCAGCTGCACCGTTCGCCGGGCGTGTTCTTCGAACACGACAAGGGCAAGACGCACAGCTCGGGCAAGCTGCTGTTCTCGGCACGGATCATTCCGTACCGCGGCTCGTGGCTCGACTTCGAATTCGATCCGAAGGACATCCTGTACTTCCGCGTCGACCGTCGCCGCAAGATGCCGGTCACGATCCTGCTGAAGGCGATCGGCCTCACGCCGGAACAGATCCTCGCGAACTTCTTCGTGTTCGACAACTTCACGTTGATGGACGAAGGTGCGCAGCTCGAGTTCGTGCCCGAGCGCCTGCGCGGCGAAGTCGCGCGCTTCGACATCACGGATCGCGACGGCAAGGTCATCGTCCAGAAGGACAAGCGGATCAACGCGAAGCACATCCGCGACCTCGAAGCCGCGAAGACGAAGTTCATCTCGGTGCCGGAAGACTATCTGCTCGGCCGCGTGCTGGCGAAGAACGTCGTCGACGGCGAGACGGGCGAAGTGATCGCGAACGCGAACGACGAGATCACCGAAAGCGTGCTCGAGAAGCTGCGCGAAGCGGGCATCAAGGAAATCCAGACGCTCTACACGAACGATCTGGACCAGGGCCCGTACATCTCGTCGACGCTGCGTGTCGACGAAACGACCGACAAGACGGCCGCGCGCATCGCGATCTACCGCATGATGCGTCCGGGCGAGCCGCCGACCGAAGAAGCGGTCGAGGCGCTGTTCAACCGTCTGTTCTACAGCGAAGAAGCGTACGACCTGTCGAAGGTCGGCCGCATGAAGTTCAACCGCCGCGTCGGCCGTGACGAAATCACGGGCCCGATGACGCTGCAGGACGACGACATCCTCGCGACGATCAAGATCCTCGTCGAGCTGCGCAACGGCAAGGGCGAAGTGGACGACATCGACCACCTCGGCAACCGTCGCGTGCGTTGCGTCGGCGAACTGGCGGAAAACCAGTTCCGTGCGGGTCTCGTGCGCGTCGAGCGCGCGGTCAAGGAACGCCTCGGCCAGGCCGAAAGCGAAAACCTGATGCCGCACGACCTGATCAACTCGAAGCCGATTTCGTCGGCGATCCGCGAGTTCTTCGGTTCGTCGCAGCTGTCGCAGTTCATGGACCAGACCAACCCGCTGTCGGAAATCACGCACAAGCGCCGCGTTTCCGCACTGGGCCCGGGCGGTCTGACGCGCGAGCGTGCAGGCTTCGAAGTCCGCGACGTGCACCCGACCCACTACGGCCGCGTGTGCCCGATCGAAACGCCGGAAGGTCCGAACATCGGTCTGATCAACTCGCTCGCACTGTACGCGCACCTGAACGAGTACGGCTTCCTCGAGACGCCGTACCGCAAGGTCGTGGACGGCAAGGTCACCGATCAGATCGACTATCTGTCGGCGATCGAGGAAGGCCGTTACATGATCGCGCAGGCGAACGCGGCGATCGACGACGAAGGCCGACTGACCGACGAACTCGTGTCGTCGCGTGAAGCCGGCGAAACGATGATGGTCACGCCGGACCGCATCCAGTACATGGACGTGGCGCCGTCGCAGATCGTGTCGGTCGCGGCATCGCTGATTCCGTTCCTCGAGCACGACGACGCGAACCGTGCACTGATGGGTTCGAACATGCAGCGTCAGGCCGTGCCGTGTCTGCGTCCGGAGAAGCCGGTCGTCGGTACGGGCATCGAGCGTACCTGCGCGGTCGACTCGGGCACGACGGTTCAGGCGTTCCGCGGCGGTGTCGTCGACTACGTCGACGCAGGCCGTATCGTGATTCGCGTGAACGACGACGAAGCGGTCGCAGGTGAAGTCGGTGTCGACATCTACAACCTGATCAAGTACACGCGTTCGAACCAGAACACGAACATCAACCAGCGTCCGATCGTGAAGATGGGCGACAAGGTCTCGCGCGGCGACGTGCTGGCCGACGGCGCCTCGACGGACCTGGGCGAGCTCGCGCTCGGCCAGAACATGCTGATCGCGTTCATGCCGTGGAACGGCTACAACTTCGAGGATTCGATCCTGATCTCGGAGAAGGTCGTGGCCGACGATCGCTACACGTCGATCCACATCGAAGAGCTGAACGTTGTTGCACGCGACACGAAGCTCGGGCCGGAAGAAATCACGCGCGATATCTCGAACCTGGCGGAAGTCCAGCTCGGCCGTCTCGACGAATCGGGCATCGTCTACATCGGTGCGGAAGTCGAAGCGGGCGACGTGCTGGTCGGCAAGGTCACGCCGAAGGGCGAGACCCAGCTGACGCCGGAAGAGAAGCTGCTGCGCGCGATCTTCGGCGAGAAGGCGTCGGACGTGAAGGACACGTCGCTGCGCGTGCCGTCGGGCATGAGCGGCACCGTGATCGACGTCCAGGTGTTCACGCGTGAAGGCATCCAGCGCGACAAGCGTGCGCAACAGATCATCGACGACGAACTGAAGCGCTACCGTCTCGACCTGAACGACCAGCTGCGCATCGTGGAAGGCGACGCGTTCCAGCGTCTCGCCCGCATGCTGGTGGGCAAGGTCGCGAACGGCGGTCCGAAGAAGCTCGCGAAGGGCACGAAGATCGACCAGGCTTACCTGGAAGATCTCGACCACTACCACTGGTTCGACATCCGCCTCGCGGACGACGAAGCAGCGGCGCAGCTCGAAGCGATCAAGAACTCGATCGAAGAGAAGCGTCACCAGTTCGATCTGGCGTTCGAAGAGAAGCGCAAGAAGCTCACGCAAGGCGACGAACTGCCGCCGGGCGTGCTGAAGATGGTCAAGGTGTACCTGGCGGTGAAGCGCCGTCTGCAGCCTGGCGACAAGATGGCAGGCCGTCACGGCAACAAGGGTGTCGTGTCGAAGATCGTGCCGATCGAAGACATGCCCTACATGGCCGACGGCCGTCCGGCAGACGTCGTGCTGAACCCGCTCGGCGTGCCGTCGCGAATGAACGTGGGTCAGGTTCTGGAAGTGCACCTCGGCTGGGCCGCGAAGGGCCTCGGCTGGCGTATCGGCGAAATGCTGCAGCGCCAGGCGAAGATCGAAGAGCTGCGTGCGTTCCTGACGAAGATCTACAACGAGTCGGGTCGCGCGGAAGATCTGGACAGCTTCTCCGACGACGAGATCCTCGAACTCGCGAAGAACCTGCGCGAAGGCGTGCCGTTCGCGACGCCGGTGTTCGACGGTGCGACCGAGGACGAAATGGCGAAGATGCTCGACCTCGCGTTCCCGGACGACATCGCGAAGCAGCTCGACATGAACCCGTCGAAGAACCAGGTTCGCCTGTACGACGGTCGCACGGGCGAGCCGTTCGAGCGTCGCGTGACGGTCGGCTACATGCACTACCTGAAGCTGCATCACCTTGTCGACGACAAGATGCACGCTCGTTCGACGGGCCCGTACTCGCTCGTCACGCAGCAGCCGCTGGGTGGTAAGGCGCAGTTCGGTGGTCAGCGTTTCGGTGAAATGGAAGTGTGGGCGCTCGAAGCGTACGGCGCATCGTATGTGCTGCAGGAAATGCTGACGGTGAAGTCGGACGACGTGACGGGCCGGACCAAGGTGTACGAGAACCTGGTCAAGGGCGATCACGTGATCGATGCAGGCATGCCGGAATCCTTCAACGTGCTGGTGAAGGAAATCCGCTCGCTCGGTATCGATATCGATCTCGACCGCAATTAATCGGACTACGGAGAGAAAGCAATGAAAGCTCTGCTCGATCTATTCAAGCAAGTCCAACAGGAAGAAGTTTTCGACGCGATCAAGATCGGTCTGGCCTCGCCCGACAAGATCCGTTCGTGGTCGTTCGGCGAAGTGAAGAAGCCGGAGACCATCAACTACCGTACGTTCAAGCCGGAACGCGATGGTCTGTTCTGCGCGAAGATCTTCGGTCCGATCAAGGACTACGAGTGCCTGTGCGGCAAGTACAAGCGCCTGAAGCACCGTGGCGTGATCTGCGAGAAGTGCGGCGTTGAAGTGACGCTGGCGAAGGTGCGTCGCGAGCGCATGGGCCACATCGAGCTCGCGTCGCCGGTCGCGCACATCTGGTTCCTGAAGTCGCTGCCGTCGCGTCTGGGCATGGTGCTCGACATGACGCTGCGCGACATCGAGCGCGTGCTGTACTTCGAAGCGTACGTGGTGATCGATCCGGGCATGACGCCGCTGAAGGCGCGGCAGATCATGACCGAAGAGGATTACTACAACAAGGTCGAGGAATACGGCGACGAATTCCGTGCCGAAATGGGCGCGGAAGGCGTGCGCGAACTGCTGCGCGCGATCAACATCGACGAGCAGGTCGAACAGCTGCGCACCGAGCTGAAGAACACGGGCTCGGAAGCGAAGATCAAGAAGTACGCGAAGCGCCTGAAGGTCCTCGAGGCATTCCAGCGCTCGGGCATCAAGCCCGAGTGGATGATCCTCGAAGTGCTGCCGGTGCTGCCGCCGGAACTGCGTCCGCTCGTGCCGCTGGACGGCGGCCGTTTCGCGACGTCGGATCTGAACGACCTCTATCGCCGCGTGATCAACCGTAACAACCGGTTGAAGCGTCTGCTCGAGCTGAAGGCGCCTGAAATCATCGTCCGCAACGAAAAGCGGATGCTGCAGGAAGCCGTCGACTCGCTGCTCGACAACGGTCGTCGCGGCAAGGCGATGACGGGCGCGAACAAGCGTCCGCTGAAGTCGCTCGCCGACATGATCAAGGGCAAGGGCGGTCGTTTCCGTCAGAACCTGCTGGGCAAGCGCGTCGACTACTCGGGCCGTTCGGTCATCGTGGTCGGCCCGACGCTGAAGCTGCACCAGTGCGGTCTGCCGAAGCTGATGGCGCTCGAGCTGTTCAAGCCGTTCATCTTCAACAAGCTTGAAGTGATGGGCGTCGCGACGACCATCAAGGCGGCGAAGAAGGAAGTCGAGAACCAGACGCCGGTCGTATGGGACATCCTCGAAGAGGTGATCCGCGAGCACCCGGTGATGCTGAACCGTGCGCCGACGCTGCACCGTCTCGGCATCCAGGCGTTCGAGCCCGTGCTGATCGAAGGCAAGGCGATCCAGCTGCACCCGCTCGTCTGTGCGGCGTTCAACGCCGACTTCGACGGTGACCAGATGGCCGTCCACGTGCCGCTGTCGCTCGAAGCGCAGATGGAAGCGCGCACGCTGATGCTCGCGTCGAACAACGTGCTGTTCCCGGCCAACGGCGATCCGTCGATCGTGCCGTCGCAGGATATCGTGCTGGGTCTGTACTACGCGACCCGCGAAGCGATCAACGGCAAGGGCGAAGGCCTCACGTTCACCGGCGTGTCGGAAGTGATCCGCGCGTACGAGAACAAGGAAGTCGAGCTCGCCTCGCGCGTCAACGTTCGGATCACCGAAATGGTCCGCAACGAGGACAAGTCGGAAGGCGCGCCGGAGTTCGTGCCGAAGATCTCGCTGTACGCGACGACGGTCGGCCGCGCGATCCTGTCGGAAATTCTGCCGCCGGGCCTGCCGTTCTCGGTGCTGAACAAGCCGCTGAAGAAGAAGGAAATCTCGCGCCTGATCAACACCGCGTTCCGCAAGTGCGGTCTGCGCGCGACGGTGGTGTTCGCCGATCAGCTGATGCAGTCGGGCTTCCGTCTCGCGACACGCGCCGGTATCTCGATCTGCGTGGACGACATGCTCGTGCCGCCGCAGAAGGAGACGATCGTCGGCGACGCCGCGAAGAAGGTGAAGGAATACGACCGTCAGTACATGTCGGGTCTCGTCACCGCGCAGGAACGCTACAACAACGTGGTCGACATCTGGTCGGCGACGTCGGAAGCGGTCGGCAAGGCGATGATGGAGCAGCTGTCGACGGAGCCGGTGATCGATCGCGACGGCAACGAGACGCGCCAGGAATCGTTCAACTCGATCTACATGATGGCCGACTCGGGCGCCCGGGGTTCGGCGGTGCAGATTCGTCAGCTGGCCGGTATGCGCGGCCTGATGGCGAAGCCGGACGGCTCGATTATCGAGACGCCGATTACCGCGAACTTCCGCGAAGGTCTGAACGTGTTGCAGTACTTCATCTCGACCCACGGTGCACGTAAGGGTCTGGCTGATACGGCACTGAAGACCGCGAACTCGGGTTACCTGACGCGTCGTCTGGTCGACGTCACGCAGGATCTGGTGGTCGTCGAGGACGATTGCGGCACGTCGAACGGCGTCGCGATGAAGGCGCTGGTCGAAGGCGGTGAAGTCGTCGAAGCGCTGCGCGACCGTATCCTCGGCCGCGTCGCGGTCGCGGACGTCGTGAACCCGGAAACGCAGGAAACGCTGTACGAAGCGGGCACGCTGCTCGACGAAACGGCGGTCGAGGAAATCGAACGCCTCGGCATCGACGAAGTGCGCGTGCGCACGCCGCTGACCTGCGAAACGCGTTACGGCCTGTGCGCATCGTGCTACGGCCGCGACCTCGGCCGCGGCACGCTGGTGAACGTCGGCGAAGCAGTCGGCGTGATCGCGGCGCAGTCGATCGGCGAACCGGGCACGCAGCTGACGATGCGTACGTTCCACATCGGTGGTGCGGCATCGCGTGCGGCAGTCGCGTCGTCGGTCGAGGCGAAGAGCAACGGTACCGTCCGCTTCTCGCCGTCGATGCGCTACGTGACGAACGCGAAGGGCGAGCAGATCGTCATCTCGCGTTCGGGCGAGGCGCTGATCACCGACGACATCGGTCGCGAGCGCGAACGTCACAAGATCCCGTACGGCGCGACGCTGCTGCAGCTCGACGGCGCGGCGATCAAGGCCGGCACGCAGCTGGCGACGTGGGATCCGATGACGCGTCCGATCATCACCGAGTACGGCGGTACGGTGAAGTTCGAGAACGTCGAGGAAGGCGTGACGGTCGCGAAGCAGATCGACGACGTGACCGGTCTGTCGACCCTCGTCGTGATCGACGCGAAGCGTCGCGGTTCGCAGGCGTCGAAGAGCGTGCGTCCGCAGGTGAAGCTGCTCGACGCGAACGGCGACGAAGTGAAGATCCCGGGCACGGAGCACTCGGTGCAGATCGGCTTCCAGGTCGGCGCACTGATCACCGTGAAGGACGGTCAGCAGGTGCAGGTCGGTGAAGTGCTCGCACGTATCCCGACCGAATCGCAGAAGACCCGTGACATTACCGGTGGTCTGCCGCGCGTGGCCGAGCTGTTCGAAGCGCGTTCGCCGAAGGATGCGGGCATCCTCGCGGAAGTCACCGGTACGGTGTCGTTCGGCAAGGACACGAAGGGCAAGCAGCGTCTCGTCATCACGGATCTCGAGGGCAACCAGCACGAGTTCCTGATTGCGAAGGAAAAGCAGGTGCTGGTCCACGACGGTCAGGTCGTCAACAAGGGCGAAATGATCGTGGACGGCCCGGCCGATCCGCACGACATCCTGCGTCTGCAGGGTATCGAGGCGCTGTCGCGCTACATCGTGGACGAAGTGCAGGACGTGTATCGTCTGCAGGGCGTGAAGATCAACGACAAGCACATCGAGGTGATCGTTCGCCAGATGCTGCGTCGTGTGCAGATCACCGACAACGGCGATTCGCGCTTCATCCCGGGCGAGCAGGTCGAGCGTTCGGACATGCTGGACGAGAACGACCGCATGATCGCCGAGGGCAAGCGCCCGGCGTCGTACGAGAACGTGCTGCTCGGTATCACGAAGGCGTCGCTGTCGACCGATTCGTTCATCTCCGCGGCATCGTTCCAGGAAACGACCCGCGTGCTGACCGAAGCGGCGATCATGGGCAAGCGCGACGATCTGCGCGGCCTGAAGGAAAACGTGATCGTCGGCCGTCTGATTCCGGCCGGTACGGGTCTCGCGTTCCACAAGGCACGCAAGGCGAAGGAGATGTCCGACCGCGAGCGTTTCGACCAGATCGCAGCGGAAGAGGCATTCGACTTCGGCACGCCGAGCACGCCGGCGGAAGAGCCGCAACACCCGGCAGCCGAGTAACTGCGCGCGGCGCGAGCCGCGTCTGCTTTGCTGTCACCGAAACCGCCCGGTTTGCCGGGCGGTTTTTTTTTGTTCGTCCCGTTGGCGGGCGCGCGTGCGGCGTATCGGCACGCGCTGCGCGCGAGCGCACGCTGTCCGAACGGCGAACGTCGTGCGATTCGCCGCGCGTCGCGCGGGGCGGGTTGTTAAAATCGCGGTCATCGTTCCGCCGTCCACGTTCTCATCATTCATGTCTCGCGCCCTCGAAATCCTCGACGAAGTCTTCGGTTATTCCGCCTTTCGCGGCCAGCAGGGCGAGATCGTCGAGCACGTCGCGAGCGGCGGCGACTGTCTGGTGCTGATGCCGACGGGCGGCGGCAAGTCGCTGTGCTACCAGATTCCTGCGCTGATGCGCCGCGAGGCCGGTCATGGTGCGGGCATCGTCGTGTCGCCGCTGATCGCGCTGATGCAGGATCAGGTCGCCGCGCTGCGCGAAGTCGGCGTGCGCGCCGCGTACCTGAACTCGACGCTGTCGGGCGCCGAGGCCGCGGCGACCGAGCGCGCGC
Organism: Burkholderia sp. BC1; assembly: GCF_052683555.1. Taxonomy (NCBI): domain Bacteria; kingdom Pseudomonadati; phylum Pseudomonadota; class Betaproteobacteria; order Burkholderiales; family Burkholderiaceae; genus Burkholderia; species Burkholderia sp. BC1. The sequence goes on along the minus strand of NZ_JBQYLP010000091.1, from coordinate 3,906 downwards.
TGCGCGAAGGCGAGATCGATCTGCTGTATGTCGCGCCCGAACGGCTGATGACGGGGCGTTTTCTCGAGCTGCTCGAACGCGCGAAAATCGGGCTGTTCGCGATCGACGAGGCGCACTGCGTGTCGCAGTGGGGGCACGACTTCCGTCCGGAATACATCCAGCTGTCGGTGCTGCACGAGCGGTTCCCGACGGTGCCGCGCATCGCGCTGACGGCGACCGCCGATGCGATCACGCGCGACGAAATCATTCACCGTCTCGCGCTCGACGACGCGCGCGTATTCGTGTCGAGCTTCGATCGGCCGAACATCCGCTATCGGATCGTCGAGAAGGACAACGCGCGCGCGCAGCTGCTCGATTTCATCCGCGCCGAACACACGAATGCCGACGGCACGACCGACGCCGGCGTCGTCTATTGCCTGTCGCGCCGCAAGGTCGAGGAAACGGCCGAGTGGCTGAAGGCGCAGGGCATCCGCGCGCTGCCTTATCACGCCGGCATGGAATTCGAAGTGCGGCAGAAGCATCAGGAGATGTTCCAGCGCGAGGAAGGCATCGTGATGTGCGCGACGATCGCGTTCGGGATGGGCATCGACAAGCCCGACGTGCGCTTCGTCGCGCACCTCGATCTGCCGAAGAGCGTCGAAGGCTATTACCAGGAGACGGGGCGCGCAGGGCGCGACGGGCTGCCGGCGAACGCGTGGATGGCGTACGGGCTCGGCGACGTCGTCCAGCAGCGCAAGATGATCGACGAGTCCGATGCGGACGACGCGCACAAGCGCGTGCAGACCTCGAAGCTCGACGCGCTGCTCGGCCTGTGCGAGACGATCTCGTGTCGCCGCGTGCGGCTGCTCAACTATTTCGGCGAGGCGAGCCAGCCCTGCGGCAACTGCGATACGTGCCTCGAGCCGCCCGCATCGTGGGACGCGACGCGCGAAGCGCAAATGGCGCTGTCGTGCGTGTTCCGCGCGCAGCGCGCGAGCGGCTTCAACTTCGGCGCGAGTCATCTGATCGAGATCCTGCGCGGCGCGCGTACCGAAAAGGTGCTGCAGCGCGGGCACGATCAACTGAGTACGTTCGGGATCGGCGCGGCGCTGTCGGAGCCCGAGTGGCGCGCGATTTTCCGGCAGCTCGTCGCGTACGGCTATCTCGCGGTCGATCACGGCGGATTCGGCGCGCTCGTGCTGACCGAAGCCGCGAAGCCTGTGCTGAAGGGCGACGAGAAGGTCACGCTGCGACGCTACGTGAAGCCGCAGCGCACGCGCCAATCGTCCGGCCGCAGCGGCACGCGCGTCGATCCGACGGCCGGCATGGGCGCACGCGAGCGCGCGCGCTGGGACGCGCTGCGCGCATGGCGCGCGGAGACGGCGAAGGCCGACGGCGTGCCGGCCTACGTGATCTTCCACGACGCGACGCTCGCCGAGATCGCGCGCAATGCACCGGAGACGATCGACGATCTCCGCCATATCCCCGGCATGGGCGTGCGCAAGCTCGAGCGGTTCGGCGACGAGATCATCGACGTCGTCGAATCGGCCTGACACAGGCGTTCCGACCCTTCGGGTCAGCGGCCGCGATCGGCGGAAAATCACGCAAGCCGTTGACTTAGTTGGTATTTCCGGAATATCATGCTGGGTTCCGGTCTTCGGTGGGTCGACACACGTTCGAAGGTTCGTGCCCGATTCGCCGCGCCGGGAGTCAACTGTGCGTCGATTTTCGCTTTGCCCGAAATCGATGTGCGGATTTTGTTCAATTTCAGGAATAAACAATGCCAACCATCAACCAACTGGTTCGCAAAGGCCGTCAGTCGGAAACGACGAAGAGCAAGAGCCCGGCCCTGCAGGACTGCCCCCAGCGTCGCGGCGTGTGCACCCGTGTGTACACGACGACGCCGAAGAAGCCGAACTCGGCACTCCGTAAGGTCGCCAAGGTTCGTCTGACGAACGGCTTCGAAGTGATTTCGTACATCGGCGGTGAAGGCCACAACCTGCAGGAACACTCGGTTGTGCTGATCCGCGGCGGCCGTGTGAAGGACTTGCCGGGTGTGCGTTACCACATGGTTCGCGGCTCGCTGGATACCCAGGGCGTCAAGGACCGTAAGCAAGCGCGCTCGAAGTACGGCGCGAAGCGTGCAAAGGCTGCCAAGTAAGCAGCGTTTGATCAGGGATCGCCCCAGGGCGGTCAAGGCGGTGGTGCCGGATTGCCGGTGCTGTCGAGTAAGTGGTCACCCGGCCAAGCTGGTTAGTCGTGAAGATGTGATCGGGTTAGTTGGTGGCCGCGGGGCTGAACACAGCTCCAACTGAACAGGTAAAGGAAGAATCATGCCGCGTCGTCGCGAAGTCCCCAAGCGGGAAGTGTTGCCGGATCCGAAGTACGGCAACGTGGATGTAGCCAAGTTCATGAACATGCTGATGCTGTCCGGCAAGAAGTCGGTCGCTGAACGCATCGTTTATGGTGCTTTCGAACAGATCCAGACCAAGGGTGGCAAGGACCCGCTGGAAGTGTTCACGGTTGCGCTCAACAACGTCAAGCCGGTGGTCGAAGTGAAGAGCCGCCGCGTTGGTGGTGCCAACTATCAAGTTCCGGTCGAAGTGCGCCCGTCGCGTCGTATGGCATTGGCGATGCGCTGGCTGCGTGAGGCTGCGAAGAAGCGCAGCGAGAAGTCGATGGCTCTGCGCCTGGCAGGTGAACTCTCCGAAGCGGCCGAAGGCCGTGGCGGCGCGATGAAGAAGCGCGACGAAGTTCACCGCATGGCAGAAGCCAACCGCGCGTTCTCGCATTTCCGTTTCTAAGCGCCTGGCTGGGCTGTTAGCGGAAATAAATTCCGGGCGGGTGCGCTTTTCGAGCGCCTCGCCCGTTTGTGTTGAGGCGCGATGCAGCAGGGCTGCGTCGCGCCATCCCAGTAGAGGATCAAAGTGGCTCGCAAGACTCCCATCGAGCGCTACCGCAATATCGGTATTAGCGCTCACATCGACGCCGGCAAGACGACGACGACCGAGCGCATTCTGTTTTACACCGGTGTGAACCACAAGATCGGTGAAGTCCACGACGGCGCAGCAACGATGGACTGGATGGAGCAGGAACAGGAGCGTGGCATCACGATCACGTCCGCTGCTACCACGGCCTTCTGGAAGGGCATGGGCGGCAACTATCCGGAACACCGCATCAACATCATCGACACGCCGGGGCACGTCGACTTCACGATCGAAGTGGAGCGTTCGATGCGCGTGCTGGACGGCGCGTGCATGGTCTACTGCGCAGTGGGCGGCGTGCAGCCGCAGTCGGAAACGGTGTGGCGCCAGGCGAACAAGTACAAGGTGCCGCGTCTCGCGTTCGTCAACAAGATGGACCGTACCGGCGCGAACTTCTTCAAGGTCTACGACCAGCTCCGTCTGCGCCTGAAGGCGAACCCGGTTCCGGTCGTGGTGCCGATCGGCGCGGAAGAAAACTTCAAGGGCGTCGTCGATCTGCTGAAGATGAAGGCGATCATTTGGGACGAGGCGTCGCAGGGCACGAAGTTCGACTACGTCGACATCCCGGCCGAGCTCGTCGATACGTGCCAGGAATGGCGTGAAAAGATGGTCGAGGCGGCTGCGGAAGCCAACGAAGACCTGATGAACAAGTACCTGGAAGAAGGCGATCTGCCGGAAGCCGACATCATCAAGGCGCTGCGCGACCGTACGATCGCGTGCGAAATCCAGCCGATGCTGTGCGGTACCGCGTTCAAGAACAAGGGCGTGCAGCGCATGCTCGACGCCGTGATCGACTTCCTGCCGTCGCCGGTCGACATCCCGCCGGTCAAGGGCGAGCTCGACAACGGCGAAACGGCCGAGCGCAAGGCGTCGGACGACGAGAAGTTCTCGTCGCTCGCGTTCAAGATCATGACCGACCCGTTCGTCGGCCAGCTGATCTTCT
>NZ_JBQYLP010000090.1:0-17299 GCF_052683555.1 Burkholderia sp. BC1 | reverse complement strand
GACGATTCGCTCCATAAGGCTTGACTTGGTAGACGGTTACTCAGTCCGCCGACTTCGTCGTGACGGGCTGCCACGCGGCGTTCTTCACTTCATACAGCGTCGAGCTCGGATTCTTGAGGTCGCCCGTCTCGGTGAACGCGATCGTGCCGGTGATGCCGTCGTACTGCGTGCGCTTGAGCGCCGCGTTGAAATCGGCCGGCTTCGTCGAGTTCGCCTTCTGCATCGCGTTGATCGCGATCCACGTCGCGTCGTATGCGAACGGCGCATACGCGAGCATGTCGACGCCGTACTTCTGCTTGAATTTCGTCTCGAACAGCTTGCCCTTCGCGAGTCGCGACAGCGGCTGTCCGTACTCCCACACGGCCGCGCCTTCCGCCGCACTGCCGGCAAGCTTGATGAAGTTCGCGTTCATCACGCCGCCGCCCGCCAGGAACTGCGCGCGAATGCCGAGCTGGCGCATCCGCTTCACCAGCATGGCGGACTGCGCGTCCAGTCCGCCGAAAAACACCAGATCGGCGTTCACGCTCTTGATCTTCGTGAGCTGCGCGCTGAAGTCGACGGCCTTGTCGTTCGTGAATTCGCGCGCGACGATCGTGCCGCCGTTCGCCTTCACGGCCTTCTCGAACTCGTCGGCCTCGCCCTGACCGAACGCGGTGCGATCGTCGATGATCGCGATGCGCTTGGCCTTCGTGATGCTCGCCGCATACGCGCCCGCGTTGCCGGCGTTCTGCGTGTCGGTCGCGATCACGCGATAGACGGTGCCGAGGCCCGCGCGCGTGATGTCCGGATTCGTCGCCGACGGCGTGATCATCGGAATGCCGGCCTTTGCGTAGATCTTCGACGCGGGCAGCGTCGTGCCCGAGTTGAAGTGGCCGATCACGACCGCGACCTGTCCGTCCGCGAGCTGCTGTGCGGCCTGTACGCCGATCCGCGGATCGCTCTGGTCGTCCTGCGACGCAATCACGAACTTCACCGGCTTGCCGCCGATCGTCGTGCGCGCGGCGTTCGCTTCGTCGACGGCCATCCGCACGCCGTTCTCGATGTCCTTGCCGTACGCGGCACCGCCGCCCGTCAGCGGCACGGCCACGCCGACCTTGACGATCGCTTCCTGCGCATGGGCCGCGCCCGTCGGGAGCGCGAGGTTCGCAACGGTCAGCGCGGCGGCGGAAAGCAGGCGGAGGCGGAACGTCATCGGGGCAGTCCTCTTGTTCTGAGCGTCGAAATGCGACGCGCGGCTGCGCGTCGGCGCGCCTCCCGCGCGTCGACCGAGCGGTCTGCGGTCCGGTCTCCGGGAACCTTTCACCGCGAGGGAGGTGAAAGGATTGTGGGTAGCCAATACCCGAGCGGCAAACGAAATATCGGAACTATGTTGTGCGTAATCGTCATCAACTCATGATGACGCGACCGGCGCCGCGGCACGCGGCGGCTGACCGCCGGCGAATCGACGAAATGCCCGCCGCGCGCCGGCGTCGGGCTGTCCAGCGATGCCAAATCGCGCCGGTCATGCGGACGCGGCATCAAGCACGCCGCGCCCCTGCGCGCACGAGCGTGGGGCCCGCGCGGCGGCGCCGGGGCTCATGCCTGCGCGTCAGTCGCGTTCGCGATTCGTGCGCGAGCGCAGCGCATCGGCCGCTTCGCCGGCCTGCTCCTGCATGCGGCCGGCCTTCTGCTCGGCCACACCTTCCGCTTCGGTCTCGCGGTCGCCGGTCACCTTGCCGAGCGCTTCCTTGACCGAACCGCGAATCTGCTTGCGCCTGCCTTCGATGCGATTTCTGTCCATCGTCGTCTCCCGTGATGTTCGACCTAGAGCCGACGGGCGCGGCACGCCGGCGCCGCGCCGTCGAACGGACAGGATCGCAAACGCCGGCCGCCTGCGTCAGATGCGGATGCACCAGCGCGTCTGGTGCATCCGCACCCGACCGTGGTGCCGCGCACGGGGCGCCGCGCACCCGGCACCGCGCGGCGCGGTCGCTCAGTCGTCGTCGCGCTTCGCGCCCTTGTCGCCGCGCGCGCCGTTCATGTCGACGGAACCGACGATCCCGCGCTCGCGCGCCCAGACGATCGCTTCGCCGCGGCTATGCACGTCGAGCTTCGCGTAGATCGTCGCGACGTGATTGCGCACCGTGTTCGGCGCGAGCCCGAGACGGCCCGCGATTTCCTTGTCCGCGAGGCCGTGACACAACAGATCGAACACGTCGCGCTCGCGCGCGGTCAGGTCCGACAATTGAGCGCCGGCGTCCGGCGCATTCGCGCGGCGCACGTTCGCGAGCTTCTCGATCAGCGTGCGGCTGAACCACGACGCGTCCTGCATCGCCGTCTCGATCGCGTAGACGAGCTCCATTTCCGTGCGCTTGCGATCGCTGATGTCGAGCAGCGCGATCAGCAGGCAGTCCTGTCCGTGGATCGCGACCGAATCGGCGGAAACCACGCAATCGCGCACGTCGCCGTCGCGCGTGCGGATCTGCACGTCCGCGTTGCGCACGATGCCGTCCTTCGCGAGCTGCGCGTCGATACGCTGCCGCGCGCCGCGCTCGGCCCACAGACCGATTTCGTCCGCGGACTTGCCGAGCAGTTCGTCCTGCGGATGGCCCGTCATCGCGACGAACGCATCGTTCACGTCGAGCAGCTCGAAGCGGTCCGCGGTGACGATCGCGGTCGCGACCGGCGCCATCCGGAATGCGGTCGCGAAACGCTCCTCGCTCTGCCGCAACGCGCGCTCCGCGAGCTTGCGCGGCTCCAGATCCATGAACGTAAACAGCATGCACGCTTCGCCGTTCATGTCGATCGGCTGGCCCGCGACGACGACCGCGTTCGGCGTGCCGTCCGCGCGCTTGAGCACGGCCTCCATCTGCGGAATCGTCGCGCCTTCGGTCAAGCGCTCGATCGCGAGTTCGCGCCGCTCGGCCTGCTCGAGCACGTCGACTTCGTAGACGGAGCGCCCGAGCACGTCGTCGCGCGTGTGGCCCGTCATGTCGAGAAAGCCCTGATTCACCTTCACGTAACGCAGATCCTCGAGCCGGCAGATCACGGCCGGCGCCGGGTTCGCGTTGAACGTGCGCTCGAAGCGCTCCTCCGCGCTCGCCCACTCGGTCGCGTCGTGCAGCACGAGCGCGAGGCAGTCGGGCTCGCCCGCCGCATTCGTCAGCACGAGGCTGCGGATCCGGTGCACCCAGGTAACGTTGTCGTCGGCGGCCGATTCGACTTCGACCGTCACGTCGCTGAACTCCTCGCCGGCGATCACGCGGTCCATCGGATAGTGGCCGTCGCGCACCGGATGATTGTTCCGGTAGCGCAGCCGGAAACGCTCGCGATACTCGGTGACGTTGTCCCCGAGCGCCTTCAGCTCGGTCACGCCGTGCATCGCGAGGGCGGCCTCGTTCGCCCAGACGATGCGTTGATCGGGTTCGATCAGAATCACGCCCTCGGTAAGGCCCGCGATGATCTGATGCAGCTGGCGTCTGTCGGTATGCGACTTCAGCGCCTGTTCGTTCACTTGCTCGTTCATCGAATGGTTATCCCGTCGTCAGCCTGGCCATCGGCCGGCGCCTGTTGCCGCACGCGCAGGCCGGCGCATGCGGCGGCGTTCGCGTGCAGCGCAGCCTGCGCGATACACGCGTGTCTGTTCACGCCGATGACGGCCCGCGCGGCGACCGCGCAGCCGCCGGCCGCAGCGACGATGCGCTGCGCCTCTTTCCGCTCACTCGTCGCCACGCATGAAATTTGCGAAACAGGAGGAACGCGTCTTGCGACTGCATTGCCGCGTCGTTTGTCGCGGCCGTCGCTACACGGGCGGTGCGCGCCGTCTGCGCCGGCATCGGTCGATGCAGACGCGCGTACGCGAGCCCGTCATCGGCATGAACAGGCGTAGCCGCAATAGTAACCGCGCGCGCGGCGCACGGACCGTGCGGCAGTCCGCCGTTCGGCGCGCCGACGCACGGATCGGCCGCGCGCGACGCATCGGGGCCAGGCACTTTTCCCGTGCAAACGCACTAGTGGATCAGGTGAATTTGCGCGATGCCGGGCCGTTCGCGCATCGGTACGCTGGAGTTGCATCGGCGCTCACGCGCTGCCACCCGACATTCAAGGAGAGGAGTACGACGATGAAGCTGCATCAGACACCCGATCCGACGCCGCAGGAACCGCCGGACCATCCGCCCGAGCCGGCGCCGGGCACCGATCCGCCGGTGCCGCTGCCGCCCGACATTCCGCGGCCCGACATGCCGCCGCGCGAGCCCGGCTACGACACGCCGATCGCGCAATGACGCGTTGCGCGTCACGCTGCCGTCACGTTTTTTTCACGTCAACCAAGGGAGAACATCAATGAACAAGCCCCAACACCTTTCGACGCTGCTCGCCGCCAGCGCGGCCTTTCTGCTCGGCGCTGCGCCGCTGAGCAATGCGTACGCACACGCTTCGGCCACGGGCGACACGAAGGCCGAGTCGAATCAGCCCGTCACCGATACGTGGATCACGACGAAGGTGAAGAGCGAACTCGCGACGACCGATGGCGTGAAGAGCATGGATATCGACGTCAAGACGGTCGACGGCGTCGTCACGCTGACCGGCGTGCTGCCGACCAAGATCGCGGTGAAGAAGGCGATTGCCGTCACGCGTTCGATCAAGGGCGTCAAGCACGTCGATGCATCCGGCCTGAAGGCGAAGGCCTGACCTCCGCGCGGCGAGCGGCCGCGCCATTTTTCCGCCACGACACCAAGGAGCACACGATGAACGAAGACAAGATCAAGGGTCAATGGAAGCAGCTCACCGGCAAGCTGAAGGCAAAGTGGGGCAAGCTGACCGATGACGATCTCGCGGTCGCCGAAGGCAATCGCGACTATCTGGTCGGCAAGATCCAGGAGCGTTACGGGATCGCGCGCGACGAAGCCGAACGCCAGCTGACCGATTTCGACCGCGAGCTGTAATCGCGCGTTGAAACAAACCGGCCGCGGCGCCGTGGGCGCCGCGGTCATTCGTCAGGAGGACGAGATGGGCAAATACCTGATCGCGTGGCTGCTCGGCGTGCCGGCCGGACTGCTGGTGCTGTTCTACCTGTTCACGCACCTGTTCTGACGACGCGGCCGCGTATGCGATAGCGTCGTTTCCGCCGCCGACGCGGCCACTCGCGCGCCACGCGGCGCGCGTTTCCCGTTTACCGCGACGCGTTCGCCGTCATCTTGAAGATGCCCTGCGCGTTGCCCGCATCGAAGCGCAGGTCGGTGACCCAGCGGCGCTGCGCCTGGTCGAACGTACGCCGGCGCGTGATGAATTCGTAGAAGGAACCCGGCACGTTGCGCTTGACGATGCCGCCGTCGCGCGTGCGGAACTCGCGCTCGACGATGTCGGCGCGGTACGCGGTCTGGAACACGCGGCCCGAGCGCGAGCGCTCGACTTCCGGCTTCATCGGCCGGCCCTTCGCCTTTTCTTCGTCCGACAGCGCGAACACGTCGACGACGCGATCGGTCGCATGATTGAACGCGTTGCCTTCCGTCGCGATCCACGCCATCTCGGCGGATTCGAGCAGCAGCGTCTCGTAGTCGAGTTCGCTCGGCACGTCGTGCTGGCGCGCGAACGCGCCGACGATCGCCGGCAGCAGTTCATGCGCGGCATCGAGCGGCAGCCAGCCCTCGCGCTCGACCTCCCACAGCAGCGCGACGGCGGCCGGCGACAGCGGATCGCGCGACGAACCGATCACGTTCGTCACCGCCTGCTGAAACTCCTTCGAGAAGCGCTCCGGATGCAGTTCGCTGACGAAGAACTGCGCGATCTCGTCGGGCGCGTCCTCGTGCGCATACGCGCGCCCCGTCATCCCGAGCTTGTCGAGCGGATAGCGGCCGTTCAGCCGGAAGCCGAGCGGACGCAGAATGCGCGTGAACGCCGCTTCGCCGGGCGGCAGCGCGCCGTTGTGCGGCCAGCGCACCGTGCGCAGCGCGCCGTGATCGAAATACACGGAGCCGCCCTTTTCGACCGTTTCCGCCGTGTACGCGCGGCCGTTCGGCGAACGCTCGAGCAGCCCTTCGAACAGCGCCATGTTCATCGCCTGCGCGATTTCCGCGCGCGTGACGACGCCGGTTTCCCATTCGTCGAAGATGGACGGCATGTTGAGGGTCGCGAACAGCGCGTCGGTTTTCGCCTGTCCCAGCAGCTTCGTCAGCAGGCTGTCGATATTCGGATTGCGCATCAGGATCTCTCGTGTCGGATCGGCCGGCGCGGCGCAGCCGGCAAAACGGGGCGGCCCGGCAGCCGCGCGGGCGCCGGGCCTTGCGTGGGATGCATTATTCAAAGGGTTGCAGCGGCGCGTAAAGCGAGATTAAATTGACACGTGATGAGTTTTTGGAATTATTCGCGGGCCGCCGCCCTGCCGTTCGGGGCGCCTCCGTCGATCAGACGAATCGAGCATCATGCGCAAATTCAAGATCCCGAACATGGGCGCGCTCGTGGCCTTCGAAGCGGCCGCGCGTCATGAAAGCTTCACGCACGCGGCCAAGGAACTGTTCCTGACCGAAAGCGCCGTCTCGCGGCAGATCGCGACGCTCGAATCGAGCCTTGGCGTGCGGCTGTTCGCACGCGTGAAGCAGCGCGTCGTGCTCACGCGAGCGGGCAAGCTCTACGGCACGCAGGTGCGGCGCGCGCTCGAGGCGCTCGACCGCGACACGCTATCGATCATCGCGCACGGCAGCGGCGGCGGGTATCTGGAACTCGCCGTGCTGCCGACGTTCGCGTCGCACTGGCTGATTCCGCGCATCAAGAGCTTCTACGATCGCACGCCGGACGTGCGCGTCAACATGGGCAGCCGCACCGACCTGTTCTCGTTCGAGGACACCCATTTCGAAGCGGCGATCCACTACGGAAAGCCGACCTGGCCGGGGACGTCGTCCGACTATCTGTTCGGCGAGGAAGTCGTGCCGATCTGCTCGCCGGCGCTGCTCGACGGGCCCGTCACGCGCGTCGACGACCTGCTCGCGTATCCGCTGCTGCACTCGACGACGCGCCCCGGCGCGTGGGCACAGTGGTTCGAGGCACACGGCGTCGAGGACATCCGCACGATGCAGGGCGTGCGCTACGAACTGCATACGATGCTGATCAGCGCGGCGGCGGCAGGCCTCGGCGTCGCGCTCGTGCCGAAGTTCTTCGTCGAAGGACAGTTGCAGCAGCTCGGGCTCGTCGTGCCCTGCGACGCCGCGACCGTGGGCGACTCGGCCTACTACCTCGTGTATCCGACGGAGTTCAGTCACAGCAAGCCGCTGGAGTTGTTTCGTGCGTGGCTGCTCGAACAGGCGAGCGCTTACGCGGCGCCGCGGCACGAAGCCGTGACGGTGGAGACCGATGCGGAGGATGACGAGGATGTCGAGTAACGGCGCGATGCGTGGGCATCCGGACAAGCCGACGCGCCCCTGGTCCGGCGCGCGCCGGGCCGGGTAACCCCGACCCGGCGCTCCGGGCAGCCGACCTCGCTTCGGCAGCGCGGCGGCACTTTCGTCGTTCACTGCGTCTTTTCTCTCAGGTTCCGTGCATTTTTTACTTGGCCGCGCGGCGCCATTATCGCCCCAAACCGGGCAATGTCAAACGTTTGCGCGTCGCAAAAACGCGTTATTCCCGGCATGACGACACAGTCTTACATTTTTCTTTCGCGGGATGCGAATTCGCGCGGCGCGGCTTGCATTCGATGTGACGTTCCTTTTTAATGGAACTGGTTCCATTCCGCGTTTCGGCCGAGGTTTCGCGTGACGCGCCACGCTGCGCGCGTCATCATGCCGATTCAGGATCGAGGATCGTTCAGCTCAGGATTCCGCATCGCCCGTCCTTCCCGGACACCCGTCAAACGAGACCGTCATGCCCGATTCCGCTTCCCTGCAGCAGTTGTTTCCCGCCCTCGACCAGATTCCGGCCGAATTCCGGCTGAGTGCGCCGATCCACCAGCGCGTGTCGCTCGTCGACGGCGAGCTGCGGCCGTGGGACGGCGCGACCAAAACCGTGCTGTCGCCGGTATGCGCGCGGCAGCCGGACGGCAGCGTCGAGCAGGTCGAGATCGGCAGCTATCCGGTGATGGGCGAAGCGGAAAGCGACGCGGCGCTCGACGCCGCCGTGCGCGCGTATGACGCCGGCCGCGGCGAATGGCCGACGATGAAGGTCGAGCAGCGCATCGCGTGCATGCAGGACTTCATCAAGCGGATGGTCGCGCAGCGCGAGCTCGTCGTGAACCTGATCATGTGGGAAATCGGCAAGAGCCTCGCCGACTCGCAGAAGGAATTCGATCGCACCGTCACGTACATGACGCAGACGATCGAGGCGCTGAAGGAGCTCGACAACGCGAACTCGCGCTTCGTGATCGCCGAAGGCACGATCGGCCAGATCCGTCGCACGCCGCTCGGCGTCGTGCTCTGCATGGGGCCGTACAACTATCCGCTGAACGAAACGTTCGCGACGCTGATTCCCGCGCTGCTGATGGGCAATACCGTCGTGTTCAAGCCGCCGCAGTACGGCACGCTGCTGTTCGAGCCGCTGCTCGAAGCGTTCCGCGACGCGTTTCCGAAGGGTGTGATCAACACGATCTACGCACCGGGCGCGGTGGTCGTGCCGCACATGCTCGCGTCGGGCAAGATCAACGTGCTGGCGCTGATCGGTTCGAGCAAGGTCGCCGACCATCTGAAGAAACAGCATCCGAAATCGCATCGCCTGCGCGCGATCCTCGGCCTCGACGCGAAGAACGCGGCGATCGTGCTGCCCGACGCCGATCTCGACCTGACCGTCAAGGAATGCCTGCTCGGCGCGCTGTCGTTCAACGGGCAGCGCTGTACCGCGCTGAAGATGCTGCTCGTGCACCGCTCGATCGTCGACGAATTCCTCAAGCGCTTCACCGCCGCGCTCGAGCAGCTGAAGATCGGCATGCCGTGGGAGAAAGGCGTATCGATCACGCCGCTGCCCGGCATGCATCGCACCGCTTACATGACCGACGCGATCGACGATGCGAAGGCGAAGGGCGCGCAGGTCGTCAACGAATCGGGCGGCGTGTTCTGCAAGACGCTGTTCTATCCGGCGGTCGTCTATCCGGTGGCCGAAGGGATGAAGCTGTATCGCGAGGAGCAGTTCGGGCCGATCATTCCGGTCGCGCCCTTCGACGACGTCGAGACGGCGCTCGACTACGTGACGACGTCCGAGCACGGCCAGCAGGTCAGCATCTTCGGCTCCGACCCGGCGCAGATCGGCGCACTCGTCGATCCGCTCGTGAACCAGGTGTGCCGCGTGAACATCAACTGCCAGTGTCAGCGCGGCCCCGACGTGTTCCCGTTCGCCGGCCGCAAGGATTCGGCCGAAGGCACGCTGTCCGTGACCGACGCGCTGCGCGCGTTCTCGATTCGCTCGATGGTGGCCGCGAAGCAGACGGAGAGCAGCAAGCAGTTGCTCGATACGATCGTCTCCGATCACTACTCGAAGTTCATCAACACCGGTTTCATCTTCTGACTCTGGCGCGCGCGTCGTCTCGCGCCCATACGATCCGCTGTACGACGCGTGCAGCGGATTTTTTTCGTCCGACGGATTCGGCGACGCGCGGCGCCATTCGCTGCACACGCGCCGTCTCGCCGATGAAACATCGCTGCGTGTGCGCCGCAGCGTACGCGCGTCGATACGGCACCGGTTGCGCGTGCGTGCGTCCGTGCCGAAACGTCGCGTGCGTTTCGTGTCGACGTTACGTTACATGCGTGAAGCATTTCGCGATGTCGCACACGCGCACACGGCAAACAACACGCCTCGTCGCGCACGGCGTCGAACCCGCGTTTCGGCGCGCAGCCCGCGCCGGGCGGGCCGCGCAGCCCGATCGGACGCGGCCGGCGCGCGTCGCGCCGCCAGCGTATCGCGACGCTGGTACGGAATCTGCATCCTGCTGAAGGAAACACCGCGCCGCCGTGCGGTGCGATCCCGCGATCGCGCACCGCCGCCATGCGTCGCGTGCCGTCGATCCGAGCCAGCAACGAGGTCATCATGGATGCGCTGCCGAATTCCTCCGATACGTCGTTCCAGATCTTTCTCGCGAAACTGCTCGAACAGCCGCTGCCCGAGTGGACCGAGAAACAGCAGATGGAACTCGAGATGGCGCGCGCGCTGTCGACCGAGATGGTCCGTCTCGCGGAAAGCCTGCGCGGCAGCACCGATCTCGCACGCTGTCTCGTGCTGCTGCGCTATTCGAAGGTGCTCGATTTCATCCTGACGTCGCTCGCGGCACGCCGCGACATCCATCCGCAGACGCTGCGCACACTGTTCCGGCTCGCCAACCTGAAAGTCGACGACGCCTATCCGGTCTGAGCCGGACGCATTCTCATTACGTCGCAGGTAATCGACGCGCGATGCCGCGCGGCCGATCATCGCTCCATCGCCCACCAAACCGCATCATGCGAAGGAGCCCCTCATGACCGCCTATGCCATCGCTCACCTGCACGACGTCGAGATGTGCGACGACATCGTCGAATACCTGGAGCGCATCGACGACACGCTCGCGCCGTTCGGCGGCCGCTTCGCGATTCACGGCGCACGGCCCGACGTGCGCGAGGGCACGTGGCACGGCGACCTGATCGCCATCGCATTCGCGGACATGGAAACCGCGCGCGCGTGGTACGAGTCGGACGCGTATCGGCAGATCCAGCCGCTGCGCGCACGGCATGCAAGCGGGCCGCTGATCCTGATCGACGGCGTCGACGAGCATCACAAGGCGACCGACATTCTGCGCTGACGCGCTGCACCGATCACCGCGGCGGCGCAACGATCGCGCGCCGCGCGGCCGCTTCATCGGCGCAGCTTCACGCGCGCCGCTCCATCGGCTCGCCGACGACGAACGCGCCGCCCTGGAACCGCTGCGCCGGATCGTCGTAATCGGCCGTCGGCGCGGCGATCGGGAACAGCCCCGCGAACTGCTCGGAGCTGTCGCGCGGCCGGAAGCCGAGAAAGCCGGCCTTCGTGTTGTCCCACCACTTCACCGGGTTGTCGGACACGCCGTACACGATCGCGTGTCCGACGCGGTTCGTCAGCAGCGAGCAGCGCACGAGCTCGATGAAGTCGCGATAGCTGAGGAACGTGACGAGCATGCGCGGATTCTTCGGCTCCTCGAACGACGAACCGATCCGCAGGCACACCGTTTCGATTCCGAAGCGATCGAAGTAATAGCGCGACAGCGCCTCGCCGAAGCATTTCGTCACGCCGTACAGGCTGTCCGGGCGCTGCGGCGCATCGGCGTCGAGCACTTCGGTGACGGGATGGAAGCCGATCGCATGGTTCGAGCTCGCGAACACGATCCGCTTCACGCCGTGCCGGCGCGCGGCTTCGTAGATGTTGTACGTGCCCGTGATGTTCGCGCCGACCAGATCGTCGAATGGCGCATCCACCGAGATGCCGCCCAGATGCACGATCGCATCGACGCCCTCGACGAGGTGCATCACGGCCGGCCGGTCGGCCAGATCGACGACCTGCGTTTCTTCGTGTGCAGCGGCTTCGCCGAGCGACGCGATGTCGCTGACGCGCACGATGTCGGCCCATTCCGCGAGCGCGCCGCGCAGCTGACGGCCGAGGTTGCCGGCCGCGCCCGTCAGCAGCAGGCGCCGGAACGGTTTGCGCGTACCGGTGGTTGAGGCGTTCATCGAATCTCCTTGAATCGGTTGTTGCGGTTGAATCGTATTGAATTGGAAAACGTTTTCCAACTATACGCGCGACAAATTCGGCACGTCAATGGCGAGTGCGGCGCGGCGGCATCCGCATTTTCCCGAGCCGGCGCGGCGTGCCTTGCACGGACTTTTTCTGCCACAATCCGGCGTTACCGAAAGAAAACGTTACCCTTCGAATGAAAAAAGTTTCCCCGACGATCCGGGACGTCGCCGCGGAAGCCGGCGTATCGGTCGCGACGGTGTCGAAGTATGTGAACGGCACGCAGCGCTTTTCGCCGAGCGTCGAGGCGCGGCTCAAGGAAGCGATCGAGCGGCTCGGCTATCGGTCGAACCCGCTCGCGCGCTCGATGATCACCGGCCGCACGCGCACCATCGGCCTCGTCATTCTCGACATCAGCAACCCGCACTTCACGAACGTCGTGAAAGGCGCGAACCGCGTCGCGCTGCAGCACGACTACACGCTGCTGCTCGTCGATACCGAGGAGAATCAGGCGCGCGAACGCTCGCTGATCGAGGCGCTCGCGCAGCGCGTCGACGGGCTGATCGTCAGCACGCGGATGCCCGACGAAGAAGCCGGCTGGATGCTCGATTTGCACAAGCCGCTCGTGCTGCTGCGGCGCAGCCCGGGCCTGCCGATTCCGAGCGTCGGCATCGACAACCGGCTGTCGACGTACATGCTCGCGCGCCATCTGCTGAACCTCGGGCACACGCGTATCGCCTATCTCGGCTTCGGGCCCGCGCGCGTGAACGACGAGCGGATCGAAGGCGCGCGCGACTGTCTCGCGGAAGCCGGCCTGACGCTCGACGTCTACGATGCGCACGCGCCGACCGCCGAAGCCGGCGAGCGCGCATGCTCGCGCGTGATGCTCGGGCCGCAGCGCCCGCAGGCCGTGATCTGCTACAACGACCTGATCGCGCTCGGCTTCATGAAGGAAGCGGCGTCGCTCGGTTTCCGGCTGCCGCAGGACGTCTCCGTCACCGGCGTCGACAACGTGCCGTACGGCGAATACGCGGCGCCCGCGCTGACCACCGTCGACATCCAGAGCGAGAACATGGGCGAACTCGCGATGACAAAGCTGATCGACGCGCTCGCGGGCCGCACCGACGCGAGCTACTCGACATTCGAGCCGCGGCTGATCGTGCGCGCATCCACGGCGCCGGCCGCGTGAAGCAGCGCGTGCGCCGCCCGTCGCGGCGCACACGCGCGAACGACTGCCGTCATGCATCGAGCTTCGCCGGCTTCATCTTCGGCGTCAGCGCATGCATGATCGCGAGCGCGAGCAGATACGCGAGCGCGCCGATCGCGAACAGCACCCAGTAGTGGCCCGTACGCTGCAGCACCTGCCCGATCACTTCGGAGAACAGCACGCCGCCGATCGAGCCGGCCATGCCGCCGATCCCGACCACCGATGCCACTGCGCGGCGCGGAAACAGATCGGACGCCGTCGTGAACAGGTTCGCCGACCAGCCCTGATGCGCGGCGGCGGCGAGACCGACGATCAGCACCGCCGCCCAGAGGTTCTGCACCTGCGACACGAATGCGATCGGCAGCACGCAGCATGCGCAGATCAGCATCGCCGTCTTGCGCGCGCGGTTCACGCTCCAGCCCGCACGCAGCAGCATCGACGAAATCCAGCCGCCGCCGATGCTACCGACCGTCGTCAGCGCGTAGATGCAGACGAGCGGCAGGCCGATGTGCTGCATGTCCATCCCGCGCGATTCGTTCAGCCACTTCGGCAGCCAGAACAGATAGAACCACCAGACCGGGTCGGTCAGGAACTTGCCGATCAGGAACGCCCACGTCTCGCGCTTGCGGATCAGTTCGCGCCAGCGCGGCGCACCGGCGTCGGCGTTCGCGGCGTCGAGCGCCTCGGCCTCGTCGCGCGGCTCGTCGTATTCGGCGGCGAGCGCGCGCGTATCGGCCGCGCGGTAGAACACGAGCCACACCGCGAGCCAGACGATGCCGATGGCGCCGACGATCACGAACGCCGCACGCCAGCCGTACGCGACCGCGATCGCCGGAATGATCGCCGGCGCGAACACCGCACCGATGTTCGCGCCCGAGTTGAAGATGCCGGTCGCGAGCGCGCGTTCGCGGCGCGGAAACCATTCGGCCGTCGTCTTGATCGCGGCCGGGAAGTTGCCGCCCTCGCCGATGCCGAGCAGCGCACGCACGAACGCGAAACCGGCCACTGAGCCGACCGCCGCGTGCAGCATCGCGGCAATGCTCCAGACCAGCATCGCGACCGCGTACGAGATGCGCGTGCCGAGCCAGTCGACGATGCGCCCGAACCCGAGCAGGCCGATCGCATAGAACGCCGAGAACGCCATCACGATCCGGCCGTACTGCACCTGCGTCCAGCCGATGTCGTGCTGCAGCATCGGTGCGAGCAGGCCGAGGATCTGCCGATCCATGTAGTTGATGACGGTCGCGAAGAACAGCAGCGCGCAGACGGTCCAGCGGTAGCGGCTGGCGGCGCGCACGACGCCGACGACGGCAGATTGCATGAATGTCTCCATGCGCGGTCGCGCCTGTCGCGCCGCACGGTATTTCGTGACCGGCGACAGGCGCCGGGGCGGGCGGCGGCGCATCGCTTGCACGGCGCGGCCGGTCGCCGATCGATGTTGGGAAAACGTTTTTCAAAGAATAGGGCGTCGGGCGGCGCGCTGTCAGTCGGGGATTTCGATGAGTCATCTCAATTTGCCGGTGCCGAAAAGAGACGACTGTTTCGCAGTGTGGCATTAACCGTTTTTCCAGCGGTTTTCCGGGGTGCGCGCGGCGTGCCCGGAGGACCGATACACATGCCCGATTTCAGCCAGAATCGACGAGGCGGATGGTTTACAGTCGTCGCATGCGCCTCGATCCCGACATCTGCTACGACGCCCTGCTGTCGCGAAACCGCCGCTTCGACGGCTGGTTCTTCGTCGGCGTGCGCACGACCGGCGTGTATTGCCGCCCCGTTTGTCCCGTGAAGCCGCCGAAAGCGCAGAACTGCCGCTACTTCCCGACCGCCGCGGCCGCCGAGAAGGCCGGCTTCCGGCCGTGCATGCGTTGCCGCCCCGAGCTCGCGCCGGGCCACGGCCTGCTCGACGTGTCGGGCAATCTCGCCAATGCGGCCGCGACGCTGATCGACGACGGTTTCCTGAACGGCGGCCGCTCCGTCCACGCACTCGCGCAGCGCGTCGGCGTGACCGAGCGCCATCTGCGCCGGATCTTCGCCGCGCAGTTCGGCGTATCGCCGGTCGAATTCGCGCAGACGCAGCGGCTCCTGATGGCGAAGCGATTGCTGACCGACACCGCGTTGCCCGTGGCCGTCGTCGCGTCGACGGCCGGGTTCGGCAGCGTGCGCCGCTTCAACGATCTGTTCCTGCAGCGCTATGGGCTGAACCCGCTGCGCTTGCGCAAAAGCGCTGCGGCGGGCGCGTCGGCCGGCGGCGACATGACATTTCCGCTGCCGTACCGCCCGCCGTTCGCGTGGCAGGAGCTGATGCGCTTTCTCGCGCAGCGGCAGATCGACGGTGTCGAATGGATCGACGCGCAACGCTATCTGCGCGCCGTCGACCTGCCGGCGCCGCGCGGTGCCGGCCGCGTGACGGGCTGGGTGTCCGTCTCGCACGTGCCGCACCGGTTCGCGCTCGCCGTCACCGTGTCGCCCGCGCTGACGCCGGTCGTGCCGACCGTGCTCGCGCGCGTGCGGCGGCTGTTCGATCTCGACAGCCGTCCCGACGTGATCGACGCGCATCTCGGCGAACTCGCCGACGGCTCGCCGGGCCTGCGCGTGCCGGGCGCGTTCGACGGCGTCGAGATCGCGATCCGCGCGATCGTCGGCGAACATCTCGCGACGACGCATGCGGATGCGGTGCTCGCGCGCCTCGCCGCGCATTTCGGCACACGCGTGGACGGCGCACCGCCGACACTCGCACACGCGATGCCTGCTGCGTCGACGCTCGCCGCGCTGCCACCGGCGGCGCTTCGGTCGATCGGCGTCGCGCGCGACGCGGCGGAAGCGATCGTTTCGCTCGCGCAGGCGGTCGCCGAAGGCACGCTCGCGCTCGAACCGATGGCGCCGCTCGACGCGACGCTCGCCGCGCTACGCGCGATGCCGGGCTTCGACGAGCGCGCGGTGCAGTACGTCGCGATGCGCGCAATGGCGTGGCCGAATGCGTTCCCTGCGGATGAGCGGTTGTTGTTTGCGACGCAGGCCGGCGACCGCCCGCCTGTCGCACCAACCTTGCCGCGCACGAGCCGTTGGGCGCCGTGGCGCGCGTATGCGGCGCTGCATGTGTGGCGCCTTCATGGAGATGCTTTGCGATGATGCCCGCTCATCTGATTCCGAGCCCGTTGGGCGACATCGCCGTGCGTATCGAGGACGATGCACTGACCGGGCTGTTCTTCGTCGGGCAGAAGTACTATCCGTCGCTCGCGATCGCGCCGGGCGCAGACGTGTACCGCACGTCGCCCATTGCGCGCACGGTCGCCGACGAGATAGCCGAATACTTCGCCGGCGCGCGCACGACGTTCTCGGTGCCGGTCCATCTGCGCGGTACCGCGTTTCAGCGAAGCGTGTGGAAAGAACTGCTCGCGATTCCGTTCGGCACGCTCGTGTCGTACGGCGAGCTGACCGCGCGCGTCGGACTACCGGCGAGCGCCGCGCGTGCCGTCGGTGGCGCGGTCGGACGCAACCCGGTGTCGATCATCGGGCCGTGCCATCGCGTCGTCGGTGCGTCGGGGAGCTTGACCGGGTATGCGGGCGGCATCGAGCGCAAGCGCGCGTTGCTGTCGCTTGAAGGTGCGGGGTTGGGGCATGGGGGGTGGTATTCCGGGCAGCAGGTGCTGGCTTTCTGATTGCTTCGGTCGCCGCTCGTCGCTCGCCGCGTATGTTCCCTACTCCCTGCCGCGCTTGCGCATCGCATGCCCGACGCGCGCATTGGTCTCGAATTTCGCGCGATGCGTCGAGAAGAACGTCCGCACATTGCGGACGTTCGACGCGCCCGTGAACAGCCGGCGCGCGAATTCATCGTATTCGGCGACGTCGGCCAGATCGGCGACCACGACGAAATCGGGCCCCGGCGACACGCGATAGCACTGCGTGACCGCCGGCTCCGCGCAGACGTACGCTTCGAAAGCGTCGTAGTCTTCGGCCGTCTGCCGGTCGAGGCTGATCTCGATGATTGCCGTGACGGCCGTGCCGATCGCGACCGGATCGAGCATCGCGACCTGCCGGCGGATCACGCCCGCTTCCGTCAAGCGGCGCACGCGGCGCATGCAGGTCGGCGGCGACGACAGCGCGCGTTCGGCGAGTTGCAGGTTCGACACCGACGCGTCGTCCTGCAGGATCGCGAGAATGCGCAGGTCGAGATCGTCGAGGGTGATGCCGGGCATCGGCGGCTCCTTGCTGGCTTCTACGTGAAATTTAATTTCAACATGATAGCGCATCGCCATGCCGTTTCATTTTTACGTATATTTTGAAATTTAATTCCACTAGGTCGCCCCTACCATCGCTGTCACGGATTCAGACACGACTTTTTGGGAGCGCGATATGTGTGGAATTGTCGGGGCGGTGGCCCAGCGGGACATCCTGCCGAACCTCGTCGACGGCCTAACAGGCTGCGGAAATACCCAACAGCCAAGTCCACGCCCCAGTGGCGTG
>NZ_JBQYLP010000089.1:0-16206 GCF_052683555.1 Burkholderia sp. BC1 | reverse complement strand
TTTCCCGGTTTATCGGCCTCTGCCGTGATCACTTGATCAGTTGCATCCCTGTGACCTTCGAGGCCGCCACGTCGAAAGTGGCGGTGTACTCGCACTGTGCTACATGCCCTGACCGCTCGATCAGGCAGTCCGCGAAATCCGCCTTCGGAGACGCCGCGTAGACACGAAGCGCCTTTCGTACCGTGTCCGCAGCTTCAACGACCAGCTCCTTGGTGCCAATCATCGAGTCGATGATGTCCCTCATCTGATCGCGCTCGACGCCATAGCACCGCCCGAGCACCCATACGACCTCGACCAGTGCGACCTGCGAAACATACCCCGGCCGCTCGACAGATAGGGACTCCATGAGAGCCGTCGCCTTCTTCGACTGAGCAGCGTCGTCTTGGGCAAAGTAGCGGACCAGGACGTTCGTATCGAGGCCGATCATCGTGCGGATGCCCCTTGCTCGGCGATCGCTTGGTTCATGTCCTCAATCGATACAGGTTTCGGTGGCTTCTTCACGATACCCTTGAGCGACGTGAGCGAGCGCGTAGCCGGATAGATTTCATACCGCCCGGTCGTTTCGTTGAAGCTGAATTCGAGCCGGTCTCCCGTCTCCAGACCCAGCTGATTACGGACATCGACGGGGATCGTCACTTGACCCTTCGAAGTGATAGTTGCTGCTGTCATGGCACACCTCCAATACTCCTTACTTTAAGGTAAGGACAATCAGAACGCAAGGGCACGCCTGGCTGGATATGAGGCTTTTTTCCTGTAACCGGAAGTTGCGGTAACCTGTTCTGATGCCGCTGCCCAACAGGGGATGAGGATGTGCTATTCCGCCAAGATCCAAGCGAACTACCGCGAGTATGTGCGGCTCTACGGCGCCGACATGGACATCGAGGCATTCCGGCGCCTGTACTTTGCGCGTATGGCATCCAGCGAGATCAAGATCCCGAAGGCGGTCGATGCCGCATTTTCCGGTTCGGTCGATGCTGAAATTTCAGCTGCGATCGCAGCGTACCGGACCCACCGAACCAGCGAACTCGAGGCTGAGCTCTTCAAGCAGCGAGCGCGGCTGGCTGCCGCCGAGAAGAAGCTGGCGGTGAAGATCACGAAGGCGGCCAGTGAAGACGTTCGAATCGCCGCGGACAAGATCAACGCGGCGGCGCGGGGGCTCGAGGATCTTCGCCGACAAAATCTGGAGGAGCGCGATTCGCGGATCTTCCCCGGATGGTACGCCCCGGTGCTGATCGAATTGGAAGGCAAACGCGCGGTGGTACCGATGCGGTACCGCTGCCGCTTGCCGGGATGGACGGAAGCCGATGAGCGAAAGAAGCCTGGGACTTATAACAGCCGCGTCGATTCGCTTTCGACTGCCTGGCGAAAGGTGTTCGGCTTCACGCATGGCCTCGTGCTCGTCGATGCATTCTTCGAAAACGTCCAGCGCGACGGTCAGAACGTTGTGCTGCGATTCGATCCGAAGCCGCCGCAGCATATGCAGATCGCCTGCTTGTGGACGCGCACCGAAATCCCGGGTTCGGACGACCTCTGGTCGTTCGCGGCGATCACCGACGATCCACCGCCCGAAGTAGCGGCCGCCGGCCACGACCGTTGCATCGTTCCGATCAAGTCGTCCAACGTGGATGCGTGGCTCGCGCCGGATCCGTCCCGGCGGGCGCAGCTACGCGAGATCCTGGCCGATCGGGAACGGCCCTACTACGAGCACCAGCTGGCCGCGTAGACCGGAGGGGGTTGGAGGGGCGGTAATCTCTGGCATATACTGTACAGACATACAGTATTTTGTGTAACCGACCCCTTGCACCCCGCTCTCGCCCATCCTGAAGCCATACATCCGGCGCTTTGGCGTGCCAGCCAGCTGGCGCGCTCGAGCACGTGCGGCATCGACACGGGCCATCCGGAACTGACGGACGAACTGCCGGGCGGCGGCTGGCCGGTGGGCGCGCTGGTCGAACTGATTGCGCAACAACCTGGTATCGGGGAGCTCCGGCTGCTGGCGCCCGTGCTCGCGCGCGCGTCCGGTAAGCCCGTCATTCTGATCCAGCCGCCTCATGCGCTGCAACCACTGGCGCTCGCGTATTGGGGCATCGACCCGTCCGGTTTTGTGACGCTGCCGGCGCCGCGCACGGCTGACGCGCTGTGGGCCGCTGAACAGGCGCTTCGTGCCGGCACGTGCGCTGCCGTGCTGCTCTGGCAGCCGCACGTCCGAGCGGACGCGCTGCGAAGGCTCAATCTGGCCGCGCAGAGCGGCCAGGCCTTGTTCTACCTCTTCCGGCCGGCGGCCGCCGCGCGCGACGCGTCGCCGGCGCCGCTGCGGATCGGACTGGCGCCGAAGCGAGACGGCGTCGACATCACGTTCGTGAAGCGCCGCGGGCCCGCGCGCGACACGCCGCTGTTCGTGCCCTTGTCTCCCTCTCCCATTCTGTTGAACCGCCATGCCAGTGTGGATCGGCGTGCATCTGCCGCACCTCAACCTCGAAACGTTCCGGCCGCGATCGCCGGCGCCGTCGCCTGACGATGCGCGCGGGCTCGTCGTGCTCGAGGGCGGCCGCGTCGTGGCGCTCGATCGCGCCGCGCGTGCGCTCGGCGTGGTCGCCGGCATGCGCCGCGGTGGCGTGCTGTCGCTCGCGCCGGACGCGCAGATCCGCGAGCGCGACGCCGCGCGCGAGCGCGAGCTCGTGCTCGGCGTTGCCTATGCGCTCCTGCAGTTCACACCGAGCGTCGTCGACGCCGAAGAAGCTGTGGTGGTGCTCGACGTGACGGCGAGCCTGCGCCTCTTCCATGGCATCCGCGCGCT
The DNA here is from genome assembly GCF_052683555.1 of Burkholderia sp. BC1. Lineage (NCBI taxonomy): Bacteria > Pseudomonadati > Pseudomonadota > Betaproteobacteria > Burkholderiales > Burkholderiaceae > Burkholderia > Burkholderia sp. BC1. The sequence goes on along the minus strand of NZ_JBQYLP010000089.1, from coordinate 13,409 downwards.
GCGCCAGCGCGTGCGCGACGTCGTCGCGTCGTTCGGCGTCACCGCAGCGATATCCGTCGCGTCGTCGGGTCCGGCCGCGTGGATGGTCGCCCGCGGCCTGCGCGGCGGCCTCGCGCTGTCCGCACGATCGCTGCACCGCGCGCTCGCGCGCGTGCCGCTCGTCGTGGCGCCGGACGCCCGGCGCTACGCGAACTGGTTTGAGGATCTCGGCTGCGAAACGCTGGCCGACCTGCAGCGCTTGCCGCGCGCCGGATTGAAGAAGCGATGCGGCACGCAGCTGCTCGACTGGCTCGACCAGGTCGCCGGCACCGCGCCGGCCGCCTACGACTGGCTCGAAATGCCGCCGTCGTTCGACACGCGCGTCGAACTGATGGACCGCGTCGAACACGCCGAGGCGCTGCTGTTCGTCGCGCGCCGGCTGATCCTGCAGCTGACCGGCTGGCTCACCGCGAAGCAGCTGGACGTCGCCGCGTTCGCACTGCTGCTTGAGCACGAGCGCGGGCGGGACGCGATCGCGCCGACCGAGATCGAGATCGCGTTGGGCGCCCCTACCCGCTTCGAGGAACACCTGACGCGGCTCGTCAAGGAGCGGCTCGGCCACCTTGAGCTCGCCGGGCCCGTGATTGCGGTTCGACTGATCGCCCGCAGCGTGCAGGAAGCGGCCGCACCGAGCGACTCGCTGTTCCCGGAGCCCGGCGGCACACCGCAGGATCATGCGCGCCTGCTCGAACTGCTGACTGCGCGGCTCGGCGCCGAGAACGTGCTCGTCCCGGCTCCCATAGCCGACTACCGTCCAGAGCCAGCCGCCCGATGGGTGCCGATGCGCGACGCGCCAAAGCCGGCACCGCTGCCGGCGGATCTGCCACGCCCGGCCTGGCTGCTTGCCAAGCCGGTGCCGCTGCTCACGCGCCAGCATCGGCCGTTCTATGGCACGCCGCTGCGCATGGTATCGCCCGGCGAGCGCATCGAAGGCGGCTGGCAGGATGCGCAGACCGTGACGCGCGACTACTTCGTCGCCGAGGACGACAACGGCATCTGCTACTGGATCTACAAGGAGCGGCCGACGGCCAGCGACGAAAGCGAAGCGCGCTTCTTCCTGCACGGCCTGTTCGGCTGATCGGTCATGGACGCCGGCGGCTTCGGCGCCCTGCCCGCCTACGCGGAACTTCAGGTCGCCTCCGACTTTTCTTTCCTGCACGGTGCGTCGCGCGCGGAGGAATACGTCGCGCGCGCAGCGCAGCTCGGCTACAGCGCGATCGCGATCACCGACGAATGCTCGCTCGCCGGCGTCGTGCGCGCGCACGTCGAAGCGAAGGCGGCGAACATGCCGCTGATTATCGGCTCGCACTTTCGGCTGACGGCCGCAGACGGCTCGCCCGCGCTCGCCTTCACTGCGCTCGCGATGAATCGCGACGGTTACGGCAATCTCTGCGAGTTCATTTCGCTCGGTCGCATGCGCAGCAAGAAAGGCACGTACCGGCTGGCGCCGCTCGATCTCGAACATCCCGAAGCACCATACGCACACCTGCGCGGCTTGCCAGATTGCCTGGCGATCCTGTCGCCCGACTTCCCGGCCAATGAGCAGCGCCTCGACGCGCAGGTCGAATGGTTCGCACGCGTGTTTGGCGATCGCGCATGGGTCGCGCTGACACTGCACGCCCGCGCGATGGACGATATCCACCGCGGCGTTGTCGAGCGCGTCGCCGCGCGCCACGGTGTGCCGGTGGTGGCCACCAGCTGGCCGCTCATGCACGTGCGATCACGCAAGCCGCTGCAGGACATGCTGACCGGGATCCGGGTCAGCCGGCCGGTGTCGGAGTGCGGGTATGAGCTTGCACCGAACGCGGAGCGTCACCTTCGATCGCGTCTGCGGCTCGCCAACCTCTATCCCGCCGGCGCACTCGAGGAAACCGTGCGTGTCGCGCGGCGCTGCACGTTCTCACTCGACGACCTGAAGTACGAGTATCCCGACGAACTGGTACCGGCCGGCACCGATCCGGCGACATACCTGCGCGAGCAGACCTACATCGGCGCTCGGCGGCGTTTCCCCGCCGGCATCCCGGTCGACGTTCAGGCGCAGATCGAGCACGAGCTGCAGCTGATCGCCGACCTGAAGTACGAGGCGTATTTCCTGACCGTCTACGACATCGTGCAGTTCGCGCGCGAGCAAGGCATCTTGTGCCAGGGACGCGGCTCGGCTGCGAACTCGTCCGTTTGCTACTGCCTCGGCGTGACCGAGGTCGACCCATCGCGACAATCGATGCTGTTCGAACGGTTCATCTCCAAGGAGCGCAACGAGCCGCCGGACATCGACGTCGATTTCGAGCATCAGCGCCGCGAAGAGGTCATGCAGTACATCTACCGGAAGTACGGGCGCAATCGCGCCGCGCTGACGGCCGCCGTCACGACGTACCGACCGCGCAGCGCGTTGCGGGAAGCCGGCAAGGCGCTCGGTGTGGATCCGGCGATCGTCGATCGCGTGGCGAAGCAGCATCACTGGTTCGATTCGCGTGCTGATCTGCTGCAGCGGTTTGCCGAGGCCGGCCTCGATCCCGAAGCGCCGTTGAATCAGCAGTGGGCCGCATTCGCCGCGCAGCTGCTGGGCTATCCACGGCACCTGTCGCAGCACTCGGGCGGCTTCGTGATCAGCCGCGGCAAGCTCACGCGGCTCGTGCCGGTCGAGAACGCAGCGATGGAGGATCGCTCGATCATCCAGTGGGACAAGGACGACATCGAGGCGCTCGGTATCCTGAAGATCGACGTGCTCGCGCTCGGCATGCTGTCGATGGTGCGCCGCGCGCTCGACATGATCTCGGAGAAACGCGGCGAGACATTCGAGTTGCAGGACATTCCGGCCGAGGACAAACCGACCTACGACATGCTGTGCGACGGCGACAGCATAGGCGTGTTCCAGGTGGAATCGCGCGCGCAGATGTCGATGCTGCCGCGCCTGCGGCCGCAATGCTTCTACGACCTGGTGATCGAAGTGGCGATCGTCCGGCCGGGCCCGGTCCAAGGGGGCATGGTCCATCCGTTCCTGCGCCGGCGTCAGGGGCTCGAACCCGTCACCTATCCGTCGCCCGACGTGGAGAAGGCGCTGAAGCGCACGCTCGGCGTGCCGATCTTCCAGGAGCAAGTCATGCAGGTGGCGATGCTGGCGGCCGGTTTCTCCGCCGGCGAGGCCGACCAGCTGCGTCGCGCGATGGCGGCCTGGAAACGCAAGGGCGGCTTGGAGCCGTATCACGAGCGCCTGGTCAGCGGCATGCTCGCGCGCGGCTACGATCACGAGTTCGCCGAGGCGATCTTCGCGCAGATCAAGGGTTTCGGCGATTACGGCTTCCCGGAAAGCCACGCGGCCAGCTTCGCGTTGCTCGTCTACTCGAGCGCATGGCTGCGACGGCACGAACCGGCGGTGTTTTTGGCCGCGTTGCTTAACAGCCAGCCGATGGGCTTTTACACGCCGTCGCAGCTGTTGCAGGACGCGCGCCGCCGTGGCGTTGAGGTGCTGCCTGTCGACGTCAACGTGAGCACATGGGATTCAGCGCTCGAAGGCCCAACGACGTCGGCGCCCGTGCGGCTTGGCTTCTCGCTGCTGCGCGGCATGCGCGAAGACGTGGCCGGGCGCATCGAGCTCGCGCGTGCGGTACGCCCGTTCGTCGACGTCGCGGATCTCGCGCGGCGCGCGCAGCTCGATCGCCACGACCTGCAGGTGCTCGCGCGCGCGAATGCGCTTCGGTCGCTCGCCGGCGGCAACCGGCGCACCGCGCTCTGGCTGGCGGCCGCGGCGGTGCCCGACCGAGATCTGCTGCGTGGCACCGGGCGCGACGACGCGACGCCGGCGCTGCCGCAGGCCTCCGAGGGTACGGAGATCGTGACCGACTACAACGCGATGGGGTTCACGCTCGGCCGGCATCCGCTGGCGCTACTGCGCGAGCGCCTGGCCCGCGACCACCTGCAGCCGGCGGACCAACTGGCGACGTTGCGCAGTGGACAGCTTGCTCGCGCATGTGGCTTGGTGACGGTGCGGCAGCGCCCGGGCACGGCCAACGGCGTGCTGTTCATGACGCTCGAGGACGAAACCGGACAGGTGAACGTGATCCTGTGGCCCGGCCTGCTCGAGAAATTTCGAAAGGAAGCGCTCGGCGCCGCGCTGCTCGCCGTCTATGGCGTATGGCAGGCTGAGGGCAAGGTGCGACACCTGATCGCGAGCAAGCTCGTCGACCGAAGCGAGCTACTTGGGGCGCTGCCGACGACTGCGAGAGAGTTCTGCTGAGCGGTTTATGCACCGGCTGACACGCTCACACGGAAGGTTCAACGTACATCTCGACGTGAACTTGACTTCCCGTTTCTCTCGCTAAGCTGGTCGATATCGATTCCCCAACCACGATCGGAGAGATCATGTCGACCTACCAGGAACTTCTCGCGAAACGGGCCGCACTCGAAGCGGAGATCAACGCCGCCAAAGGCACAGCCCGGACAACTGCCCTGTCCGACGTCCGCCAGCCTGTCAGTGAATTCGGCATCAGTTCGCGCGAGATCTACGGTGTACATCGACAGCGCACGCGCCGCCGTCCCGATGCCAAGTACCGCGATCCCGAAACCGGGGCAACATGGAGCGGCCGCGGCCGCCCGCCGGCGTGGATCGACGGAAGACCGCGCGCTCTTCGAAATCAGTCAGCACGGCGCCCGGTCTTGAACTTCCACGGAACCCTCGTTACATTCACATTGCATTCGGCCTGCCTGTCGCGCGAGGATTTCGCGTGGCAGGCTGCTGCACCCTCTCGTCGTTGTCCGCTATGAACCTTGCCCCAACCGATGGTCGCCCCGATTCGGAATTCGACCCAGTCTGGTACGCGCACGCTCTCGAACTTGCCACGGAAGATTTTCAGCGCATCGCGACTTTGCTCACAGAACGCTACATCAGCGTGGGCCTTGCCCACGCGTTGAGCTGGCCGCTATTGCTCGAGATCGAAGAGCAGGCGTTTTCGGATTTGGCCTTTCAGAGCCGCAACGATCCAGCAATTGTCGAAGCGCTGCCACGTATCGGGCCGGCGACCATGCCGGGCGTCAATTTCAGCGGCCTCATCGACTGGAGCCACACGGACCCGTCGCTACCGATCGTCTATCGCTGCGTCCGAGAGCTACTTTTCGGGGTGCCCACTTCCGGGCGCGGGCAAGACGCGGCGTGAACAACGCATCCTTTGCGCTCAACAGGGGCGTGTGTGGACGGCCACCCCTCCCTTTTGCAGACCGGTGACGCGAATCGCAGATTCGCGTTATGCTTGGGGTGGGCAATATTCAGTATATAAGATCGAATGGACGAACCGACTCTTTGGCTGTCGGCACCGACCGAGGCCTATCAGCAGTGGCAACGCACGGAAGCCGCCGGCGCCGATCGGCGCGCGTTCTCGCCGCGGTCGATCGTCCAGCACGAAGCGATGTTCGAACGCTTCATGCGCCACCTCGCCGCCGCTCAACGGTCGCTGGCCACCTTCGGGCCCGACCACCTCGAATCGTTCTTCGCTGATCTCGATCGCCGGTGCAAACCCGGCACCACGACGCGCCTGCGCTATGAGAAGCTTCTCGACAGGCTTGGCCGACACCTGGTCGACGTCGGTGTGCGCAAGACCAATCCAGCGGCCGCCTATGCGTTGACGCAGACGTGGCCGGAGGACGAACCCGTCCCGGTGTACCTGCTCGAAGCCGATGATCATCGACTGCAGGCGTCGATCCGAGCCATTGATGGGCTCGATGATCGCGCGTTGCGGAACCGCGCCATCGTTGGCTTACTGCTCTCGACGGGCATCACCGCGCAGGAAATCCGGCAGGCGACCGCCGTCGACCTCGACCTGTCGCCGGCGCGGCCGCACCTCCAAATCCCGAAGCGCGGCCCGCGCGAAGCACGCCGGGTCAACATAGTCGAATTCGCGGTACCGGCGCTCACGCAATGGCGAACCCTGTCCGCGGCCGCCGACAGCCCACTGCTGTTCCCGTCCCCCCGTGCAGGCGGGCCGATGACCGACGAGATGCTCGGCCGCATCGTTCGGGACGAGCTCCTCGCGATCGACGTTCGGCTCCCCGATATGAGCCCGCGCACCCTGCGGAACACGTTCGCCAGGCGCCTGCTGCTCGCCGGCAGAAGCAACGATGACGTCATGCATCTCTTGGGCCTGACTAGCCAGCGCACTGTGATCCGCATTCGGGCAACGATCCCGACCGAGCCTCAAGCGGCACTCCAGACTTGACTTCCGCTCCGCCTCGATAGCCTGAAAAAGCCAGCAAGTTCGCTGGCTTTTCTCTATTGGAGCATTCATTATGGACTACGTATCGCGATACACGGACCTCGTCTACTCCACCAACGGCGGCATCGCCGTCTGCCGCTACCGGCTGCTCGCGCTCGCGCCGGAACCGACGCAACTCGTCATTCAGGTCGAGAACCACGGCGGTAACAAGGACATCCTGATCACCGATCACATCGTCCGCGACGGAATCCTCAACCGAATCGCCGATCGCGAACTGACGGGTGTGCCGTTCGACATGCTTTGCGTCGCGTTGACCGAGGCCGGCCAACATCACATTGCCTTCGTCGAAGCCGATCTGGAGGACTACATTCACCGCGGATATCCGTATGAGCGATCCGCTCAACCGGTCGCACGTGGCCGACATATTGAACGGATCTCGATCAATTCCCGTGACCTGGTGGTCGGCCGGGCCCGCCTGCAGACCGCGCATGCGACTCCTACGCTCGCAGACGACAGTCTCGCGGCCATCCTCGACCGGCCGACGTCCGCGTAAGCCATCAATACGCGGACGAGTCGCCTCGTCTGGCCATCACATACTGAGTCCGATCGCCAACAACAACGGAGGCGACATGCAGAAAAAAAAACCGGTGCAGACGCACCGGGTTGGATTCCAAAGTGTCGGGCTTCAAGCCGCCTGCGAGAACAGATCGACAGGCGCCAGGTTCTGCATCGTGAGGTGCTCGGTGTTCGATATCGCGCGGTCGACGAGAAATCGATCAAGCTCCGCCGGCGTCAGGTTGTGCCGCTCGGCCAGATGCGCAAAGTATTGCCCGCGCTTGGCCATCTCCTGATACCGGCCCGCCATACCTGCCGGAAGCCGAAGAATGCCCTCGTTCAGCCAGAACCGCGCCGACTCCATCCCCGAGTGCTGCTGCGCCTTCACGGCCCAGCCCGCATCGAAGCTGCAGGTCACGAACGCACACGCTGCCTCGACGTCCACGTCGAACTGATCGCCCTCTTCGAAATAGACGATCTGCTCACCGGACCTCGTGCGCGCATATCGGCTTGGTCGCTGCGGATGGCGGTAGCGATTCCACTGTTCCGCGGCGTAATCGCGAAGTCCATCCGTGGGCACCTCGGCGTCGTACGCGCCGACAAAGAACCACCCATGATGCGGGATGTCGATCTTCGGCAGCGGGTCCACGACCGGCACGTGGTAGCGCCGTCCGAGCCGATGCACGTCGAACCAGACCGACAGCGCTGGAAACGCATGCGGCGCGTAGTGGTGCATCGAGAGATAAAAATCGATCGCCACCAGCTGCGCCGGCGTGATCATCTCGAACTGCACGTCACAGAGCACCCGGTTCTCCGGCGTTTCAGGTATCTCGCCCGTGGCCAGCGCGGCCTCATGCCGCTCAGCGCGCTCGACCTCAAGCGCGTCAAGCGTCAGCAGGTACTGCAGCAATCGAACACGCTCCAGGTACGAAAGAACGTCCGGCTTGACCGCCAGATACCCGGCTTCGCTCAGCTTCCGGCCGACGAGCTCGCGACGCCCGAGATCCCATTGCACGGCCATCAGGTAGTTGCGGAAGCGATTCAGGCCCTCCAGATGACGGTGGCCGGCTTCCTTCACCATCGATTCCATCGAACGATCACGCTCGCCGGTCACGCAACAGAACGCGCATCCGAATCGAGAACCGCACGCGGCACGCGCGCCGCCCTCTCCCAGAATCACACCGCATGTCCCCTCGTTGCCAGCGCGGTATAGATCCGAGAGCCGCCGGATCGACTCGCTGGACACGGGCGACGGAAAGGGGCGACCTGCATCCTCCGCGAAGAGAGAAAGCATCGTCCAAACGCAGTCGGTGGACCACTCGGCGACCGGCGAAAACGTGAGAAATCCGTCCGCATTCCGGACGGGTCTCAGCGCATTCTCGTTGCGAGCGGCCATGGCCGTTGCGCGACTACCACTTTCCCCGAACCGGTTGCCGAGAATGGTGACAACTTCGCTACTTCCGCCAGCGGCCGCCGAGCGCTCGAGCGTGACGCGCAGGCGATTCTGCGGGTCGACCTTCCAGTCCGCCGCACAAGCACGTATCCGCTTTCCGTACTTCACCCCGTTTTCCGGGGTGCGAGGAAGCGTCCCGCGCCCGATCGTCGCAACGACGAACTGCGACGCTAGGGACGGCTTCGCAACGTGCACGGAAACTGGGACATCCGCATCGTGATTCGCGTCGCGGATCTCATCCAGCATGGCCTGGAGGTGCCAGTGCATACTCGGATTTTCGATTGTCGTGTCTGCGCTCGTCATGAAGTGCTCGCGCGACACGTCGGTGCCGGCACGCCTGACGGCTTCCAGCATCAGGATCGCCGTACACGTCGAATCCTTCCCGCCGCTCAGGGCATTCGACAGGGTATAACCCTGCCGAATCAGCGCGACAAGTGCGTCGATCGCCGATTCCATCTTCACCAAGATTTCAGAAAACATATGCTGCTCCATGTGCACGGGAACAGCCCCATACGGGAGCCATTCCCGCGTGGGTTGAGGATAGATGCCGATCAGGGCGCGCGGTAGAGTTCGCCGCGTGCAGAGACCGATTCCCAGTTCTTCAGATAGACGTCTGCGATCCGCGCGTCGTCGCGCAGCACCACGACGTTCTCCGAGTTGTACCGGGCCGCCTGTTGCGAGTAGTTGTAGCTGCCGGTTTGAACCGTGACGTTGTCGATGACGATAATCTTCGAGTGCTGAGCCGAGTAGCTGCTCACGACCCGAACCGGAATCCCGGCGTACGTGAGCGCTCCGAGCGCGGCGCGTGCCCGGCCGCTGCGATCCTCGTCGAGGTTGCTGCGGGCATCGACCGTCACCGCAACGTCGACGCCTCGCCGCTTCGCGGAGATCAACGCTCGAGTTACTGCCGGTGCGGTGAACGAATAGGCCAACACGCGAATCGACTGGCGCGCTTCGCCGATCGTCCGCAACACCAGCGCTTCAGCGCCGCCATCCGGCGAGAACGCAATTTCGACCCGCGGCAGGGGCTGCGCCTGCGCGCGGCCGCCCAGCGCGATCGCAACGCAACAGCACAGCCATGCCAACAGCACGGCCCAACCGATTTGCTTCTTCATAGAGGTATCTCCAACGGAAAAGAAAAGCGCCGCCCAATCCCGTGCCGGGCGTTGAGATCCGGCATCGAAACGTTGTGACGAACGCATTAGCGGTTCGCCAATGCTTTCGCCACATCGCGCGCGGTGACGGTCAAGAGCCAACGACCACTCTTGTCCCGCGGCCAGCGGGCATACTCCGCATACCCTTCTGTCTGCGGTCCCGGCGAACTGGCGACCGCGACGAGGAAGTCAATGCGATCGGCAGGAACGCGCAGTACAGAGCAGCTGGATTGCAGCGCGCACCGAACTGCCGAAAGCCCGACGTATGCCGGTGCATCAAGCACGGTCAACGCATGCAGCGCGACGTCGCGCGCTGACGTGTCTCCAGCTTTGTCGGCGACGCTCGAGAGCGTCGCCAGACGTGCCCGAACCGACATCGCGTCGAATGAATCTCGCGCGCTTTCCGGCACGACACGCGACGCGAGCTGAACAAGATCAACATTCAGAAGTGGCATACAGAGGCCTCAAAAAAAGGCCCCACTCTCTTGCGAGAGCGGGGCCGCTGGTCAACGGATTAGATGCAGGGTTTGGGGTGCCCTGCGGGAAAAGTGTGAACTTGGCCATCTTTGCAGATGACCGCGTCCGTTTTCATAGGCGGCCGCCTATTCACGGCCTGCGAAGCCACCACGTAGCGCAGGGCCGGTGCCGGCGGCTGCGAGCCGCCGTGCATCGCGATCAACAGCATCACCAGGTTCGTCATCCCGTCCATCGAACACTCCTCCGTCGGCGATTCAGGACACGACGACAGCCGTAGCGGCCACCGTCACCCAGCGCCCATCAATCAGCACGTCGCGCAGCCGCGAGCCGTTCAGCTCGTAAACGTGCTCCGTACCCATGCGGATGGGTTTCGGGCGAACTGAAACCGTCAGGCTTCGATGCAGAGCAACAGAGTTGGACTTCAGTTTCATTGCGTTCCTCGAAAAGAAAAAAGGCGAGGAACGCCCCTGTGGGGAACGGTCCCCACCAGGGTTAAAAATGTGTGCTGCACTACCTCGCGAGTGCGGCCACGTCGATAACCGCATCGGCCTCCGCAATCAGGTCGGGCGTTTGCGAGATGAAAAACTCTCGCGCATACCCTCCCTGACGCAGCACCTCGCGCTTCATACGCATGAACTGCACCTTGCGATCGGGATCAAGCGGACCGTCCGACTCGTCGCTAAAGAGCGTCTCGTACGGTTGTCCCGCGTTAGCCGCGATATACAGGGCGACGCCGCGTGTCAGGCATTCGTTGATCCACACCTTCTGACCACCGGACATCACGCCGACCGCTTTGCTGCTGTCGCTCTCGGCGTCGTGCACGAGGATTTCAAATCCCTCGCGCGTGTCACCGTTGGCCAACGTACGCTGCGTCTGGATCTCGACCGTGAACCGCGTGCCGTAGCACGCAAGCAGCAGGTCGTTCACCGTCTGCGTCAGCGCCGGGCCCGCGTCGTCGATCGTCAGCGCGATCACGCCGTCATTGCCCAGCCCTTTCGCCAACAGCTTCCACTTCGCGATCTCGTCCGAGATGCGCTCTGCGAGTGCCTGCGTCGCTGAAAAGCCCTCGAGCTCGCGCTCGAGCGTCACCAGCGTCGTTTCTCCCATAGCCTGACTCCGAATCAATGCTTCGATCCTGGCGTCCAGCCCCGTGCAGGTCTCGCGTCGAGCAGCCAACTGGCGATCGACATCCACAATCGCTTGCGCCACGTCGACCGAAGCCAGACGCGACACCTCCGCCTCGACTTCCCGCAACAAGGCGTTGAGCCGCGCCGTCTCGGTCTCCCGACGTTTCGACGCCTCGCCTCGCTCAACATCGAGCGATGCAAGTTCCGCTTGGCCTTGTTGCATCCCGGTTTCAGCTGCATCGAGCAGCGGCTTTCGGGCGGCAAGTTCGGTTGCGCGTTGAAGCGCCTGCCGGGCCGCCGTGATCTCCGCATTGACGCGTTGCAGTTCGGCTCGCTTCGCAGACAACGTCTCGACAGCCGGCGCCAGTTGCTCCAGTTCCGCCTTGTGGCCGCGGTACCGGGTCCGAAGGTCATTCAACGAGATGGTCTGGACGTCCACCTGCTGAGCCGCGCTCCTCGCTTGGGCGAGCAACGGGCACGTCACGTGAATGTCCATCCCCGCACACGGCACCGAACCGATGACCGCCGATTGCTCGGTCAGGGTCTTGATCAGGTCGGCCTTGGTCGTGCCCTCCGATTGCAGGCTGGAAAGCGTCGATCCGACCGTTGCTGCCCGCAGTCGCTTCGCGTCGAGCTCGTCGATCGCGCGCTGCAAAGGTTCGATCAGCGCTGCGGCCTTGCCGAGCCGAAGCTGTGCATCGTCGCGATCCGCCGCGGCGCCAAGAATGGACTCACGCTGCCGAACAACGGCTGCATGGCCGGCGATCGTGTTACGAATCGCCGTCGCGCGCTGCAGCAACCGTTGCTGCTCCGCCTGCCCGTCACGCTCCAAGACATCAAGCGAAGTCCGCAGCTCGTTGCGACGCGCACCCAGTTCCCCGAGTCGCGCCGCCGCCCCTGCGTTCTCGCCTTGCTTGGCAACCAGCACGGCGTGCTGTTGCGTCAGCGTTGCGATCTCTCCCTGGGCTGCCGTACGCTGCTCGCGCGCGGTTGCGACCGCCGAAGCGTCCATCGCGATCGCATTGCGCGTCTGATCGACCCGCTCACGCTTTCCAGAAAATGCGGTGAGATCCTGCTGCACCACACCGAGTTGCCGGGCCAACACCTTCGCGACCTCTGCAGCCTTGGTCGACAACGCACGGAGGTGATCGATCTTCAACAGCTCAGCGAGCAACGCCTTGATCTCGCTCGCTCCGTACGACGCGAGCGGCCGGCGGTTCTGCGCCGAAAACACGCTCGTGAAGAACGCCTCGAGCGAACCGCAGATCGCGTCAACACATCGATCGTAGGTTTCGCCCTTGCCATCCGACACGGTGCCATCCGGCAGCGATACCGGCCGCCACTCGCCATCGGTCGAGCGATAGAACAGGAAGTAGTCCGCCTTGCCGGTCTTGCCGGGCTTGCGGAACGCGAAGGTCGACCGATAACGCAAGCCATCGTGCTCCCATTCGAACTCCTTGCGCGCCTGCACCCCGCATATGTGATCCCAGTACGAGAACGCATCGACCGAGAGCTTCGACGCGCGCGACGGCATGATCCGGTACGGATGGAGGTTGTCCATGATCGTCGTCTTGCCGGCGCCGTTCGGCCCCGTCAACGCGATCAGTCCGTTGGGCAGTGACTCCAGGTCGAGTTCAACGCTGTCGCGTTTCATCCCGTCCCGTACGCCATGGAACCCTTCGAGTAACAATTTCAGAGGTCGCATGACTGGATCTCCGCAAGCGTGATGGGCTGCAGATAGTCGTCAGGCAGGAACGGCACGTCATCGTCGTCGATCGTCAGCGTCGGCTCGGGCCGGGAAGCCGGCTTGCCCAACGTGCCATCGACGGCAGCCTGCACCGTCCCGCAGAGGCGACGGAACGCGTCCGACGTCTGCTTGAGCACCGCGTCCCAATCGGGACAACCCGTGAGGATCTGCAGCTCGCGCCCCGACCACTGACCCGAGTAGCCCGAGTCGAACGACCAGAGCAGGTTCTGCAACTCGACGCCCGGAGTGACCACGATTTCAGCCTGGTCGGCTTCGATCACATGGGTCAGGACGAACAGGCCATCGCGTTGCGCAATGACAGCGCCGCGCTGAGCACCGAACGGTTGATGAAAGAGAGCTGCAGTGCACCCGCCATGGTCGACGAGACGCTTCTGCAACGACTTGGCGTCAGTAGACGCGGTATAGGTTTGCGCCCAACGGACGCCGGCAGGATAGAGACCAAACATGAGCACACTCCGGAATGAAGACGGAGTGCGCCCCTGACGGGGAACACGCCCCGTCAGGGTAGAAAGAAAATGGATGCAGCGATGCTGCGTTCGATGCGCCAACGGGCGCGGGGTGAACCTCGTTTCGATAGCCACACTGCGGATTTCGGCGATGGTGATCAATCGTTTCGGCGAACGTGATCAGTCT
>NZ_JBQYLP010000088.1:0-18390 GCF_052683555.1 Burkholderia sp. BC1 | reverse complement strand
GGCTACGTCTGCGATGACCGCCGAGCCGAATAAATCAGCGTTTCCCTAATCATCTGGGTATCGGTTTGAAGCGCCAGCACCGCGTCGCGGGTGCCGACCAGAACCATGCTGATCTGAAGGTCGTTAGCCAGAAATTTCAGCAGGTTCAGCGACGCGCGCTGCTCGCGATAAGAGCCCGCAAGTAGGTGATGCACCTCATCAACGACCAGCATGCGCGGTGACATCCGCCTGAGAATCTCGCGTGCTAAACGTTCAAGCGCTGCCAAGCCGGAAGCGGCATTGTGCGGAGCACCTAGCTCGACCAGTAAGCCTGAATAGAATCGATGCTGATCAGGGGTCGGTGGCATCTGCATCGCGACGACCGGACAACGTTCGACCCCGCTTTTCTCGTCAAACTCGCTTGGATGTGCGCGGCGAAATTTGGCCGTTATTTTCGTCTTGCCAATATTTGAATCACCGTGCAACAGCAGGCACGGCATACGTTCGCGGCGGGGCGTCTCAAAGAGGCGCTCAAGTTGCTGCAGGGCTTGCGTCGCGCGGGGATAGTCGATCCAGCGGTCTCGAAGAAGTCCGAGGATTCGTTCGTCGTTCCCTAACTCGGCTTGCTGTCTGGCAGCCGGTAGCAGATGCGCAAGTGCCCCACCCTTCATGTTTCACCTCACCATTGCTCCACATCGAAGGCCTGAACTGGCGTCGCGTAGTCGACCGCCTCAGCCTCCTGCTCCTTCACGTCATGTCTGTACGGGACAATCCTGTCGTGCAACTCTTCCAATGGGACGATCTTTTTGCGTGACCGTCGACGTGCACGGGCCGTTGTCTGTTTGGCTCTGGAAATTACATGCCGTTGCTCTTCTATTGTCCTGAAGATCAGCGACTCAGAAACAGTTTGTTGTCCTTCCAACCTAATGGAATGCAACGCTGCCCGGTGTTCAAAAAGAGAGATCGCCGGCCGCCGCATGTCTGCGTAACGGACTTCGAGATAGTTGCCGCTCCCTGCTGTCACAAAAACCCGCGAGAGGTCCTCCGGATGATACCGAACGGTGACCGCCCGCCGCGTCTGGCGCCAGGCGACGAAAATCGGATGCCAATAACGAACATGGAAGAGCGTCAGTCCGTCAGCCTGGATTTTCCTCTGCACTACGGGCAAAAACCGAATCAGGAACCTGAGCTCAGCGTCGCTGGAAGCGGGAAGCTGCCGCGAATCAAGGCTAAGGGCAAGCATCCGCCACGTGTCAGCTGGCGTCGCTCCAAGCAGCCCGCGATGCGGAACGTGGTGGTAGCGTCTGGCGATCTCGATCGCGAGCCATTGCTCGAATTCTCGAAGCGTCAACGAGGCCGTCTTTTCAGACTCTCGCGCCTTCCGTCCTTTGGGAGACGATCCAGTCGCCCCCGGTAAGCCCCGGACACGCTCCATCAGGGTGCGGTTCAGGCGTTCAATATGGCCGCCAAAATTAGGCCGCCCGACTGGACGATACATCAGGTGGATACCGTATTCCCGACATCCACTGCGAAGCGCCCTGCTCTTGAACTCGGCAGCGTTGTCCAGATGTAGAACGTTCGGAATCCCACGCATTGGCCACTCTGCGTCCGCCTCGATCTTCGCGAGCCAGGGGTTTTTTGGCAGTGCCGCCCTGGTCAGCAGCAAACCAACGGTAGCCGCTCCCGGACGCTCCATGCCAACGTAAAAACTCAACACGCACCTGGTTGCAACGTCCAGAGCGATAGTCAGCCACGGGCGGCCAATCACCTGTCTGTCATATTCGCTAACCAAAACCACGTCCGCCTGGGTATGGTCGACCTGAACGATTTCCAGAGGATACTTTGCGACAAGTGAACCTGGCGCTGCCAGCGCGCTGGGAAGGGCCGCGCGCTGCAGGGCGTCCGCCTCGCGATGCTGAGCCCACCGCCGGCCTATGGTGGTTCGGCCTGGTGGTTGCAGTCCGGCAAGCTCACATCTGCGTCGAACCTCCAGCACGAGATCGGTTGCAGGATGCGCCAAATGTCGTTGAGTGGGCAGCCAGACGTGCACTACTTCGTCAATCACTGCATCAACGGCCCCTCCCAATCGATGGCTGCTCTCAGATGGGCCTCGTCGTTTCGGAATGACCGCGCTCGCTACCGGGTTTGCCAGAAATTTCCGCCGCAGACGATAAACAGTAGTCCAGTGGACGCCCAGCAGATTGGCAGCCGAAACCGCGCGCTTCTTCGAAAGCGGTCCTCGCCCCAATGGCCGGAGAACATCTGCTACTTTTTCCGCTCTGCTAACTGCTTCCTCGGAAACCGTCATTGCCGCTCCTAATTGAGCCTCGTCAGACGCGTTAGCGGAATTAAAGGACACGTATAACGCGTTAGCAAAATAAACGGACATCCGATCGTGCGCGCGTTGCCAAAACGCAACGCATGAAAAGACGCGCGAGACGGCATCAATGCCTTATCTCACGGGGCCGTGGCCGTGTCTTACATTAGCGTAATCTATGGACACGATTAGCAGTTTTTAAGGGCTTCAACACGAACCGCGACCAGCAATTGAGCAATTCCACGGCCACGACGGCCGACCGGCAGCACGACGAGCATCGTGTAATTGCCGACGCGTGGCTACAGCGCGCGATTGATGGAATCCGGCAAATGCACCTCAACGAGGATGCACGTCGCGAGGTCGCGGGGAGGCTTTTTTAGCGCCGCGCATCGAGCACGTGACGACGGTAAAACGGCAAATGGAGCAAATCGAACTGCAACGTCGTCACGCTCGTCGACGCCACAAAGGCACGAACCCGGCTCGTGGCCGGGTTCGTCTCACTGACGCTGTCCGCAATAACCAGCGCCCCACTAATCTGGACTCGTTTCAGCAAAGTCGAATGATCTGGCAATACATTCAATAACATCACCAGACTGCATTTCGATGCATAGAACACATCCCCGCTCATCCTGGCTCTGCGTCATCCTATTAATGCTGACGCTCGGCCCCCACGGATGCTGGCGAGGCATGTTCACGGATAAAACACCCCTTGCGATCAACGTTCGACCATGCGACGACGTATCTCGCATCTTGAACACCGATTCGCCTAGGCGCCAGTCGATCTCAAGCCCGACGAAGGTCCAATCGTGGCAATGATTGAAGTTCATTTTGTGTTTAACGGCAAATGTGCATCTGGCGATTCCGGCGCAACGGGATTGCCATTGATATCCAGCCGACCTCCTGACGGGTCATTGACATGGCAATGTGGGCAAGGATCGGCAGGATGAATCAATATGCGCTGCTCTCCCGTCACCGGATCAACATAAGCATCCTGACCACCCTGCGGGTTCGGGCCTTTGGGAATCAATCCACTATCCTTGGCGTGTTGATCGATTTCCTCGGGCGTTTTTCCGGCAACACCGTCGTGGCCGTCCCCGCGCTTCGGTCGCATGAACAAATTCCCCATAACGGCGTCCTTGGCGGAAGAGCAGCGGGACTCAGAGCTGAATCCGCTCGATCTCGTCCAAGCTGAGTGCGTCGTGACGCCGGTCGTACAGCTGCGTGGTGCGCGTCGACGCGTGGTTGGCCATTGCCGCGGCGCTCTCGAGCGTGCCGCCGTTCTGCAGGTACGCAGTAATGCCGGTCGCGCGAAACGTATGGTTGCCGATCGCAGTCGCGATGCCGGCCGCCGCCGCGCGCCGGCGCACCATGGCGTATGCGTTCGCTTGCGGCAACGGCGTGCAGCTGAGCTGCCGGGTGCCACGTGCGATCGTGCGGAACAGCGGCCCCTTCGGCTCGGCACCGGTGCCGCTCAGGTGTTCCAAATAGGCATGCAGGGCTGCCTCGAGCGTGTGGTGGCAGGGCATCGCGTGCGCCTTGCCACCTTTTTCGCGCAACCGCACCCACAGCCGCCGCTGCTGCACATAGACGTCGTCAAGCCGCATCGCCAGCGCTGCGCCGATCCGCGCGAACGAAAACACCATCAGTGCGATCAGCGCACGGTCCCGCAGCCCGATCGGCGTGCTTACATCGATGCTGTCGAGCAGCTGCCGCGCCTCGGTACGATCGAGCACGGGCGTGGCGCCTGTGCGCGCCGGGTGGCTCGGCCCGCGCACCGACGCGGCCGGATTGACCGACACGATCTGGCCGGTCACCAGCCAGTCGAACAGGTGGCGGATCGCCGCCAACTGCTGCTTGACGGTCGGCGCCGACAACGCCTGGGTCTGCAACTCAATCCAAGCTGCGACATGCAGCGGCTGCACGGCCGCGATCGACGGTATGCCCATCTCGCCGCACCAGGTCAGGAAATCCCCTGCCGCCCGCGCGTAGGCGCGTCGGGTGTGTGGATTGCGAATCGCCGAGGCGAAGAATTCCAGAAAACGCACGCCAGCCCGCTCACCGGCTGCGGTGACGAGTGCCGGCGTGGAATTGGCCGCGACGATGACGAGCTGGCTCATGCCTGCATCGCCTTTTTCCAGTCGATGGCAAAACCCATCGCGTCGAGCTCTCGGCATAAGGACTTCTTCCAACCGCCCGCTGTATCCATGGCTTCCCACACCACGCCGGCAAAGTCACTCGGAATCTCGAGTTGACCGCGTTTCAGCGCGCATACCCTGTCACGGCCAAGGCGGCCGATGAAATAGCCGAGCTCGAGCAACACATTCTGCCTGGCACGGGGCTCTGGCGTGCCGTCTTTCACGGAACCTACATCGTCCGGCGTCAGCAATACCACGGCAAAGCCGACATTGCCGTGTGCCTCGATCTTCTCAATGACCGTCCGCCCCTGGTTGGCCTTTTCATGCAGGATGATCGCCTCGAAGTCGATCTTTTCCAGGAACCGCGCGACCGCCTCGCGGGCCCCTTCGTCGTGGCCATGGACCACGAACACCCGCCGGGAAAGCGCCGCGGCCGGCACGATCGGTTGCGGCGCGGCATGCTCTGCATCCTCTAAGTCCTCTCGAAGAGCACGCTGCGCGTCCTGCAGAAGGGCGACGGATCGGTCGAAATTTTCCCGAGCTTCTTGGCGAAGATAGAACTCATTGTTGCCGTAGCTTTTGGGCTGTATAGGCCTCAGTGCCGTCGCGGCCCTGTAGCGTCGATACGCCGTCGTGTCCTTGCCGAAACATCGTTCGAGCGTGTCCGCGATCGCCGCCGACAGCGCAGCCAGCTCGGGCATAATTCCTTCCTTCAGCGTTTGGAAATCGAATGCCTTAAGCGCGTCGATTCGCTCCTGCAGGCGGGTGATCCCGCGCTCGATGTCCTGCTGCAAATGGGCTGCTTTCATCGTTGTTGTTGGCTGCGACGGTTGAGTACCTACTTCAGAGAGCGGATTGGAACGGAGTGAGGCCAATAGGTTATGCCCGGCGGACGTTAGCCCAGCAAATTCGATCGATCCCATGCGGCCACTGCCTTCCGAGTGAATCAGGGCATCCTCCTTGAGCAGCCCTAGGTGATAAAAAACCTCTTCCGGGGTATGTCCGTCGATATGGATCTCCGCGTCGCCCACTTGGAACCGGACAATGCGGTTGAGCGGCAATTCCTCGAGCTTGAGCAGCAATTCGCGGCTCAGGCTCAGGTCACGCTTCATCGTGATCGCCCTCCTGACCAACCTGCAATGCTCGGGCGCGCTGCAGCAGCTGATCTACCTCGTTCATGGTCCGGGCCTCGACTTCAATGTCGCCGATCTTCAGTCGCATCTTGCGTCCATGGCGACCGCTGATCCAGGCGCCGACCGCCGTGCCGATTACGCCAATGGCCGCCGGCCCCAGCTCCTTGATAATGAATTCAGCCAGCGGGTAACCCATCGCGGCCGCCGAGTCGAACGCCATGCCCCGTTGCGAATAGCGGATGCCCGCCGAGTACAGCGCCGAGCTGAAGCTTCGGAGCTCCTTCTGAAAGGCCGGATCATTCTCGGGCAGATCGTCAGGCGCCCGCTTCAGCCGGATCTCGATCTCCTGCACGTTGCTGCTGTTGTTCGTGCCCATGCGGCGCTCTGATATATGCGATAAAGGACATTATCATATATAAAAACCGAGAATTCGCGTCTCGATGTCGGCGTCACGGAGGCCGGCGCCAATCTCGCACACGTGGTGACATTTTGTCACCAGGTGTGCTATACTGACTCCCATATTGCTCAATGGAGAACCAATATGACCTAGCGACAACACCCACATTCGGGGGGCACCGCCCCATTACTGATCACAGTACAGAACCTCCTCCCCTGCATCAGACGGGGACGCATCACGAAAGAGGTTCGGAAAGAGGACAAACAATGGCTATCAACAACGGTGTGGACAACTCCAGCCGCGGGCGAGTCACTGCCCGGTTGAGTGCAGAAAAGCAAGAAATCCTGCAGCTCGCTGCGGACCTATCGGGCAGTACCCTTAACCAGTTCATTGTGCAATCGGCACTTCGGGCGGCAGAGCAAGTCATCGAGCAGGAAGAAGTCATTCGTTCCATCCGTCTGACGATGGACGAATCGAGGCGCTTCTTCGCGCTCTTGGACGAGCCGCCAAAGCCCAACGAAGCACTGCAGCGCGCAATGGCACGTTTCAGGAACAAACAGCGTGGAAACGCAAATTCAACAACTCAAGGAGAGCGACGACCGTAGCAGCTTCGACTGCGGCGTCGGCTCGATGAACGATTGGCTGCGCAACATCGCCAATCAGCATCAGAAAAAAAACTTGTCGCGCACCTACGTCGCGACGGCGCCCGATAATCCTCGGGCGATTATGGGCTACTACGCGCTGGCCGCCACGTCGGTGGAAACCGACGGGATGCCGGGCGCCAAACTCCCTAGGAATGTCTCGGCCGTGCTTCTGGCCCGGCTGGCCGTAGACGTGAAGTACCAGGGCCAAGGTCTCGGCGAAGACCTGCTGATGCACGCGCTCGACACGGTGCTGACGACGGCCGAGGCTGTCGGCGTGCAGTGCGTGGTGGTTGACGCAATCGACCAGCACGCGGCGGCGTTCTATTTGCGATACGGATTCGAGCCCTTCACGGCTACACCGCTCCGGCTATTCCTGCCGGTAGCGACCATCCGGCAGGCGTGACGAATGGCCGGGACAGCTGCCCCGGCTTTTGCGTACGCAACACCTCGCTGGTCGCGCTTAGCAAAAACATCGCGGGTCGATCCAACACCTTCCGTCGCGCACATAGCGAATGCGCTGCTTATCGGGGCTTCGTTATGGAGAATCAGGAGCCCTCGCGGCTTGTCCGTTTCGTCGGCGCGGCGGTCGGCCTGCTGCTGACGCGCGAAGTCCATCAGATCTTTCGAATACACGCGGGCCGCCGCGCGCCAATAGGGGCCACGTTACCGGAATCTCAGCCACAGCGGAACCCTCCTGGGCGCTCCCCCAATTCTCTCCGCACCGCGGAGAGAATTCGGCCGCCGGCCCGCCGAGACCCGTCCCTTTCACCAAGCTAAATGTGGGCGGTCGCAATTGAGCTTCAGCACCGCCTGAGACGAAGTCGCCTCGCCAACAGCCCCGCCTGGATCGAAGAACCTCCCGGCCCTCGTGTGACGCAATGGCCAATGAACCCGCCCAGCGGCACGTCGGCGCCCGCCCCAGAAATCCAGGGACGCCGAAACAGTTACGGCACCGTTTTTCGCTCGCAGCGGTCGGAGCCCTCAATCCCCTGGGGCGAGTGCCACGCGCTTGCACAACTAAATCTGTAACCAATCCGGTGCGGCGCAGCATTTCCGGCAATCCCTTGATCTACAAGGCGAAGCGGCCGGATGCGATTTCAACTAATCTTGTGTCGTAACGGTCGACGCGCTGGCGGAGGCGATGGATGGCACGACGCTCACGCTTACGGGCAGGCGGTTCCTTGAACGACGGCACGGGATTGAACGACGTCGACCTTGCCGCTTGGCCGTCGATCGACGAGCTCGCGCTTTCCGCCGAGCGACGCGCGCTCTATCGGCGACGCGAGCGCGCGATCCGCCTGTACCTAAACGGCGCGACCGACCGCCAAATCCAAGCGGCCTGCAGCCTTGGCCGCGTCCAGACGTACCGGCTGCTGACCGAGCGCTGCCTCAAAACGCACCCGGATGGCCGCGTCAACGGCTGGCGAGGCCTCCTGCCATATACCGGCGCATGCGGCGGCTTCGCCCATGTCTCGAAATGAAGGGGCGGATAGCTTTAACTATCCGCCCCTTCATTTTTTCGGGTCGAAGGGGTATATTTTGGATCGCGTCCGCCCGAACCCGCGCCCAGCAAGGCGCTCCGGTCAGGCACACAAGATCCGCGAACCAGCGTGATCGGCGCATCGTCGAGCGGCCGTCTGACACCGCCGCACCGATCTGTATCAAACAACACGATTTCCGTATTTCGACAGGACTCGCGCATGAAGCTGACCGGCGACATTGAAGATGTGGTGTTTCACGAAGTCGCTGGCACGCCCGCGCCGGCCAGCAGCCCGCACCCGGACGGCCGCGCCCGGCGGCGGCCGCCGCGCGCCGCGCCCGTCGAACGCCGGATCGGCCTGCAGCACCTGGCGTTCTTCCGCGGCTATCTCGAGGGGCTGGATCTGGCGGAGCTGGCCGACCAGTACCTTGAATTCGGCCGCGACGCGCGCAAGGCGGCGGCGACGCGCACCTGGCTGGTCACCGCGTTCGTCGGCGCGGCCCGCAAGCGCCACGACTTCGCGACCGCCCGGCTGCTGGCGATCCGCCCGGCGGCGCTGGCCGCGCCGGCCGTGCCCACCGTGCCGACGCCGTCGCTGGAGGACTTCGCCGCCGAACACGATCCGGACGGCTTCTACACCGAAAAGGAACTGCTGGACCTGTTTACCGCCCAGCACGCCAGCGACAGTGCTGACGCCGGCGCCACGCTGCGCCGCCAGCAGCGCAACGCACGCCTGCGGGCCCGGCAGATGGCGGCGCTCGACGCGCTCGCGCGCCTGTTGGTCGAGGATCCGCAGCCCGAGCACCACGTACTCGGCTGGTTCGACACGGCCGTGGCGCTGCGCCTGGCCGACGTCGGGATCGACACGATCGGCCGGCTAGTCGAGACCATCAACGCGGTCGGCTACCGCTGGTATCGCTCCGTGCCCCGCCTGGGCGAGATCGGCGCGCGCCGCATCACCGCGTGGCTCGAACACTACGGCGACGTCGACGGCCTGCGGATCGCGACCAACGCACGGGTTCACCCGTCCGAGCGCACGCTGCCGGTGCCGGCGCTCACGCGAGCGCCCGCCACCGGCATCGTCCCGTTGGAATACTTCCTGATCCCGGCCGACCTCGACGGCTCGCGCGGGGCGAACCGCAATCCGCTCAAGAACAACAGCGGCGCGCACAACGACCTGCAGGCGATCGACTTCTGGCTGGCCGACTACGAGAACCCGCACACCCGCGACAAATACCGCGCCGAGGCCGAACGCCTGCTGCTGTGGGCGATCTTCGCGAAGCGCAAGCCGCTGTCCAGCCTCGACGTGAACGACGCGCGCGACTACATCAACCACTTCCTGGTCGATCCGCAGCCGGCCGCAATGTGGGTGATGGAGCGCGCAATGCCCCGCGCCGACCCGGCGTGGCGCCCGTTTCGTGGCCCGCTGTCGGTCAAGAGCCGCCAGGATGCGCTGGCGGCGCTGAAGAAGTGTTTCGGCGATCTGGTCGCCGCCCAATATCTCGACCACAACGCGTTCACCAAGATCAGGGTGTTTCTCGGCACCGAGCTGGACGCCGCCGGCAACGAGCGAAGGGTCGCCGCGAAACCCCGCATTCAAGCGGAACGCAGCCTGACGAAGGAGGCCTGGGCGTTCGCGATGCGCGTGCTCGACGCGCTGCCCGACTCGGCCTCGGCGGCTCGCCTGCGCTTCGTGCTCGCCTTCGCGTACAGCACGGGGCTGCGCCGCGCGGAGCTGTGCGGCGCGTTCACCGACGACATCGTGCAACGCTACGCCGGCGCCGAACTCGGCACGATTCACCTGCTGCGGGTGGTCGGCAAGGGCGCGAAGGAGCGCTTCGTGCCACTGGTGCCAGCCGTGCTCGACGCGCTCGGCGACTACCTCGTGACGCGCGGCTTCCCGCGCGATCCGCTGGCCTGCCCCCTGGGCACCCCGCTCATCCCCGCGCTGCTCGACAACCGCGAGATTGGTCGAGTGCGCCGCGAGGCTGCGGCGTCAGGCGCCGATCCGGATGCAGCGGTGGCGGCCCTCACTCGCCGCGACCGGCCGGTCCATCCCGACCGGCTCTACCGCGCGGTGAAACGATTCTTCGCGACTGCGACCGAAGCCGCTATGCGGGAGGACTCGCCGCACGCGCGGGCTTTCAGCGCAGCCAGCACGCACTGGCTGCGCCACACGTTCGTGTCGCATGCGCTCGCGAACGGCATGAGCCTCGAGAGCGCGCGGAATTTTGCGGGCCACGACTCACTCGATACCACGTCGATCTACGCGACCGCAGAGCTTGGCCGTCAGTATCGCGAGGCGGAGACCTTCCTTAGTCGAGCCTCTAAATAATGTTATTGGAGCGAGGCCCCATTCGCGGCGCCCCACCGAAAAGGGCTTCTCCCAGATATTGTCCGAGATTGACCAGCCGGCGCCATCAACCCCCCAGAAAATCCTCGACTTCCTCTGCGAGCCGCAAAAATTCTCCCAGATGATCTGGGACTTACCGCCAGGGCCGACGCGACTCCCGCCACGCCGGCCGACATTCGGTATATAAGATCACCCCCCAAGACCGATCAAAGACTCGCCTTCGGCATCGGATCGATCAATTCGTCAGATGGTCTGAGGCGCAATCTCCACGTGGAGATTGCCCGCTGCGCGTGCTATCGATCTACCGCGCTGCTGCCTGCACACCCGGGAATCTCCACGTGGAGACCCTCGCAGGAGACTGTCGATATGCTTCTTGAAATTAACAAAAAACCGTCTATACTTTATAACGCACAACGCTTTTATACACATCACTACGATGTGCCGCTCGATCTCCACGTGGAGATCGGCATCAACCCAAACTCGAATCTCCACGTGGAGATCGGTGATGGGAATCGAATGCCCTGATACAGTCCGGAGGCGAGATGGGTCTAGTATTCGCTGTTGCAAACCAGAAGGGTGGGACCGGGAAAACGACCACGACAATTAATCTGGCTGGGGCTTTTCATGCTGCCGGTTATAAGCCACTTGTCGCAGATGCTGATGCTCAAAACTCTTGTTTGCGCTGGAACGCCGTCGCGGACGATGGAAATCCGCTTCCGTTCAAAATCGTCAGTGTCGCGAGTCACGGCAAGCAAATAGGAAGTGTCATCACACAATTGGCGGAAGATTCAGAAATCGTGTTGGTGGATTGCCCTCCCAGCATTGAGTCCCCAATTACCGCACGAGTGTTGATGGTCGCCGACGCAACGATCATTCCGACCGATTCGTCACCGCTCGACCTCTGGAGCAGCGAGGGGATGATCCGCTTGGTGGAGCAAACTCGCGCCGTGCAGCCTAATGGGAAGTACGCGATTCTTCTCAACAAGGCGAACCCGAAGACCCAGCTCCATAAGCAGATGAAGGAACTACTTTCGGAAAGCAAAGTTCACCTCTTATCGACCACGATTAAGAATCGAGAAGTCTATAAATTGGCTGCGGCCTTGGGTCGGACTGTATTCGATGTGAAAGGGCTCAGGTCCGACGCCGTGAAACCGGCTCGAAACGAGGTCGCAGCGCTACTTGAGGAACTGATCGCCTTTTACAACACCGAGGAAGATGCAGAATGAGTAGGAAGCTCGATCTAAAAAGCAAAGTGCGTGTCGGCATGCATGCGGAGCGTTCCGACGTTGACGCACGCCTGAAAAATTCCGGTGTTGTCGAAACTGCCCAGTCGGACGCCGCCCACATCCTGGAGCCCGACTCCCGCGCTGTGAGCGATGAGAAGCCCACACCGATCGTTGACGCTCCAATAGAACGACCGGGCGATCAACGGATCCACATCCTTTCGATCGCCGATTGCATCGGAAATCCGTACAATCCTCGCGCCTTCTACAGCCCTCAGAGCATCGATGCTCTTGCTGCGACGCTTGACCGGGAAGAACAACTTCAGCCGATTATTTTCACGGAATTGCCGGAGTTTCCCGGTAAAAAGATTATTGTCGACGGAGAACGACGCAAGCGGGCTCTGAAGAGTTTGGGGCGCACCACCGTCCTGGGCGTCTATCGCGGCAACCTTTCGCCGAAATCTCTGTTCATGTTGGCGTACAGGGCAAACAAGGAACGGGACGATCAGACGGTGTTCGACGACGCCGTTTCGTGGCAGCGCCTCTTGAACGAGCATGTCTATCGGGACCAGCTTGAATTGGCCGCGGCGGTAGGCGAAGACAAGGGAGTGGTCAATAAGGTTCTTCTGCTCAACACTTTGCCGATGCCGCTGCTGCAACGGATGGTCGACAACGCTGACAAGGTTAAGCTCTCGCATGCCTACAACATCAAGCTCATATGCGACAAGGCAGGCGAGGCGGTAGCCGAACACTGGCTCGACCAGGTGATCGCCGGTCAGGCATCTGTCCGAAAGCTCGAACAAGTCGCGACCAGCGAGAAAACCGCCGCGCGAGGCGCAAAGAGGACTCACTATGAGTCGCGGGTCAAGTTTGCCTCACCAAGTGGTTTCGAACTTGGAGAACTGAAGGCGTTCGCCGACGGCAGAGCCGAGTTGAACCTGAAGGGGATAAAGGGCGAAGCGCAAGAGCGCCTGATCGACAAGTTGACTGCGGTCGTACAATCTTGGGCGCTCGAGCTGCAGGCGGACGACGTCGACGTACCACCTCGCGCTACGCAGTCAGCAGCGTAAGCGAGCCGCCGCTTTACCGGCCGCTCGGGCTAGAATGCCTGAGCGGCGTAACGAAAAACCTCCTGGCCTCTCCACATGATTTACGCGATCGAGCAGAGGCACGATCGCGGAAGACAGAGCAGTCACCGAGAATTTGCGCCGCCACCAGCGAGCACGAAATTCAAGAGATCGCGGTCTGTCGGCTTGCCCCAAACGTCCTCGGCCAGCCAGTGAAAGAACGCTTGCTCGGCTGCTTTCTTTGGCTTCTTGCCCGCCACGAGCTTCAGCTGTGACGCCACCTGACTCTCGTTATAGCGATTGACACAATCCCCTTGCTCGCCAGAATCAAGCTCGTTGAAATATCCACGAGCTTGCTCGGCCCGTTCGGCGAGCAGCTTGGACAGGAGCTTGTCCTCCGCTTGCTCTGGGGACGAGGCGATCGACACGACACTGCTGTCCGGTTTGCCGCGACCGTTTTCCAGCTGATAACCATTTACCAGAGCTTTCCGAAAATACGATGCGACATTGTCCAAAGGCTGCGCATTCTTTTTCTTCACACGAACATCGGTGTACGCGAGCGCTTGACGTACCGCCTCGGGGCCATGTTGGCCTAACAGTTTCCGCGCCTCGGACAGGGGAACTGAGAGTTTCGTCATCGCCGTCAGAACGTCGAGGTCTTCTTCGGACGTGGCCTCAGATTTTCGCTTTGGCGTGATAAAGAATCGAACCTCCGTTACAGAGCGACCGGTTTTCTCCTCTTTCATGACAATCTCATGATCGGAGACGTCGTTGATCTCCCTAAGTGCCGGGACCAAAATCCTGCTCTTGAAAATCTTGTACTCGGCGTATGAACCTTGCCCCCAGTCCATGCCTAGCAAAAGATCGCGAAGGGTGTTGACCTTCATTTTCCCCGTCTGACCGACACCTTCGTAGCGCACAACGTTCTCCCACAGGGTCAGCGCGTAACCGCGCTTGAACGTCCTGGCGATTCGCATATCGATGCTCGCATACACTTCGGGGCTAAGCAGAAGCTCGCTGATGTTGTCCGAGAACTGATACTTAAGCGTACCACCGGATATCTTCGCACCTGCTAGCAACGCGCTGGCGTTCCACTCAGACTTCGCTGCCAACTGGTCCCAGTTGACCACAAAGCCCAGCAACGAATTGATCGTCGCCTTGACGAACTCACGATTTTTTGAGTTCAGGCCGACGTCAGAAATCAGATCCCCGATCGAGTACTCGAACCATGTACGTTCACCTTCCTTGCGCTGCTCGATCGCGTTCTTGATCAAGGCGTTCCACGTCTTCGCCTGCTGGAGTGAGATCGGCCCGGTCTTCGGCGCTATGTGAATTGCCGGCACCGCCTTCCGAAAGGGATCTGGCATCTCCGGCATCTGGAAGAGGGCGATTTGCATGGGTTCCCGACCCGCGTCTTTTTTCGTTGCCACGAAGGGATACGCTCGAATGGAGATGAACGGTAACAATACACTGTACTTTGTTCACCTTCAAGGCCAGGCGTGACGTCGGCGACTAGAACCGCTGCTTTCCACTTCCTTGAGAACCATAGACGTTCACCAATGGTGCCCGAGATCACTTCCGGATGAGATCCTACAGATTATCATTAAAATTCAATGACTTAACAATCACCCTCACGAACCACACGCTGAACTGTCGGAACCATAGAGGTTCACCTTAGGCAGACGAAAGAGGGGTGAATTCGATAGCTCTTTCCCGGCGCACGGAACCATAGCCGTTCACTTTTCAGTACTCTTCCGGGATGGTCGGCGCTCGCGGGCCAAAGCGAACCATAGACGTTCACCTTTGAACCGCTTCTACCGATCCACTACTTTGGAGAAGCGCCATCACGTAGAGATGTGATTGAAAATCAAACAGTTACAGGTCAAAGCTCAAGTGCAATCTCTGCTACACATTCGGACCTTCGGAACCATACGCATTCACCTTCAGCAGTCCCCACACGCCTTCACCGTTCTCCGGTACAACCCAGAACCATAGACATTCACTCTCACCCCATATACATGTACCTGGCGAACCACAGCCGTGTACCATCTGAACCATATCCCTTCACCCTTAGAACCACAGGCGTTCACCATACGAACCATAGCTATGCACTTTGCATCCCTCAAAGCCTTATCCAGCATGGCTTTGCCAGGACGTAAACGTAGTTAAAGGTGTTAAAAGTGTTGAAGTAAACACGTAAACGAGCGCTGGCTTTTAGCAACACCACAAAGCTCCCTCCAGCAACGGAGCCGACACCGCCACATCATCGGCCGCAGCAAAGAGTGTGTGAACCATAGACGTTCACCTAATCGCGTCGCACCAATCAAGTCCATCCGCCGCTCACGCTGCCCAGAAGTCGAACCATAAACATTCACCTACCAACCAACCTTGAACCACAGAAGTTCACCGATCAGGTTCGAACCGTCGGAGCGGTGCTCGCGGTGAACCTTGGTTCTGAAATAGGGGATCCGACACCTAAGCCTGCCGCAAGCACCGAAATTCCTTCTACGCGGACGACGCATCCGGTCGATGCTGGGTTCCAATTCCGTTGAGTTCGTCACTTTGCTTTGGGGGATAGCCCGAGCAACGATGGAAGGAGAGTGTTGACAAGACGTTCTAAAGCCGAAAGATGGGGGACCACATCTTCGATATTTGCCGAGTCGACTCGAATGTATCGACCGCTTCCCCCCAACGAAAATGCCAAGGTAATGCCGTCCGCGATGTCGGCGACACCGGTACACAAGATCGCTTTTACCCGCGCTGGAGCGGCCTGGCTCGGCACCGTCAAGTTACGGCAATCATCAGCATGGCAAAAGCGTTGCGAGTCCGCACCATCGCGGAAGGCGTTGAGACCGCCGGTCAGGCGGAAGATCTGCTTCGTCTCGGGTGCGATGAAGCACAAGGATATTACTACGGGCGACCGATCAGTGCGCAGGAGTTGGCAGATCGCTGGATTAACCGCGCCAACTAATCTCGTCAGTTCGATCGTGTCCTTGGCTACCGCACTCGCCGCCGGTCCGGTGGTGAGCTTCAAATTCTTGCTCGCCCCGGCTTAACTGTTTCGAATATCCAGAACGATGCGCAATAATCAGCCAGCCACCCAGCGTGAATACAAGATTTCCGGCAATCTGACGCTTGTTTCAGTGACCGACCCGAAGGGGCGTATCACCTATTGCAACCGCGCATTCGTGGAAGTTAGCGGCTTTGCCCGGGAAGAACTGCTTGGCCAGCCCCACAATATCGTCCGTCACCCGGACATGCCGGAAGAAGCCTTCCGCGACATGTGGGCGACCTTGCAGACCGGCTTGCCTTGGAGCGGTATGGTCAAGAACCGTCGCAAGAACGGCGACTACTACTGGGTACAGGCGAATGCGACGCCGATGATGGATGGGGATCGGATAATCGGGTTCCTTTCCGTGCGCATTATTCCTTCGCGCGAGGCGGTTGTGGCCGCCGAGCGTTTATATGCCGTCATGCGCGACGAAGCCCGTGCCGGAAAGACAAAGCACATCCTGCGAAGGGGGGAGGTCTTGCGCAGTGACTGGCTCGGGCGAGCCCGCCGCTCGCTGACGCCCGGCACGGCCGGTAAGTTGTTGATCGCCCAGCTTCTCGCGGCCGCCATGATCGTCGTGCCTGTGGTACTCCGCATGCCGCAACCAGTAATATTCGTTGCGGCTCTTTTGGCGGTCTCGCTGACATTCTGGCGTACCCGATCGCTAGCACTCAAACCACTTAGTTTTCTGGTGGCGGACGCGAACCGACTTGCTGCAGGCGACCTGTCGCATTCGGTGACGACGGGCACAAGCGGAGCAGCCGGGCGAGTGCAGCAAGCCTTGATGCAGATGTCGGTCAATCTGCGGACCGTCGTGCAGGACGTACGGAACGAGGTCAATCAGTTGCGTCTGGCCATCAGTGAAATCGCCGCTGGTAACAGCGATCTTTCGGCGCGAACGGAATCACAGGCCGCGAGTCTGGAAGAGACCGCCGCCTCGATGGAGCAGATCAACGGCACGGTGAAACATAGCGCAGATGCAGCCGAGCGCGGCGCAAGGCTGGCGCATGAAACGTCACAGGTGACACTGCAGGGTAACGAGGCCGTTCAGGCAGTGGCAGAGACCATGGAGGGCATCGCAGATTCAGCGAAGCACATCAACGAAATTGCTCATCTGATTGAGGGCATTGCCTTTCAAACCAACATCCTCGCGCTGAATGCTGCAGTTGAGGCTGCCCGGGCCGGTAGCGCAGGGCGTGGTTTTGCGGTGGTCGCATCTGAAGTTCGTGCTCTGGCGCAGCGTACCTCCACCGCGACAAAGGAGATCAAGCAGCTTCTGATGGATTCGGCACAGCGTGTGACGCTGGGCAGGGACCGAACCATCGACGCGCGCGAGCGTATGAAAGATGTGCTCGGCGCAGTGGCCAAGGTCAGCACGGTGCTTGACGAAATCAGCGTCGCTTCGGTTGAGCAGCGGACCGGTGTCGAGCAAATCAGCTGGGCGGTCGAGCATATGGATTCGGTGACGCAGCAGAATGCGGCGATGGTGGAAGAGTTGGCAGCGGCAGTCGGATCACTGAAAGATCAGTCGGAGGAAGTTAATAATTCGATGCGGCTGTTTCGTCTGGAGCGTGATGAGATTTCGCTCGCCCAGATCGACGCCGTCGAGCTCCGCCGGGACGCGAAACTCGCGTTGGCGGACTGAGTGCGGGTATTCGAAAACGCACAGAACGGCAAATCCAGCCTTCGACTTCGACACGGATGTCCCTCCCAAGCACGCCGGCAGGAAGCCTCATCGATGAGCAGCCAGACGAACGAGGATCGCTGGGCATCGTGATGTCAGATTCTGCAGGACAACTGTAGGCGTTCATTATTAGCGCTAGCCGTGTTCAGAAACGTTGCTAGCGGAAATTCTCAAAGAAGCCTCGGCGAACAGGGACTTTTTGAAGCTTTCTGGCGGCTGCTTAGCCGTTGCGTTTCTGCAACAGAAACTTGGCCAATGTTCACTAACGTTGCTAGCACGTTGCACGTGTTCTTTAATACTGCTATTGCGACGTGTCGCGTGGATTGATAGGGATCCATATGGCTTCGATCGAAGAGCGGGCCGCTCGAGCAGCGAAGATTGCGTCCGTGCTTCGACCGCTTGGCAACGGCGAGCTTTCCCGACAGCAGGCTGAACGAGCAGCACAGCTATTAGGCGTTCACTACACCACCGTATATCGCCTGCGTCGACGTTTCCTCGCAGATCCGGTCGCCAGCACATTAGAGCCAAGGCAGCCGGGTAGGGCGACGGGGGGCAGACTGGACGCCGCCGTCGAATGCGTCATCGACGAGGCCGTGCACGAATGGCTCCCCGATCAGCGGCACCTTGCGCATCCTGCAACTGATCTTGTACTTGAGGTGAAACGTCGCTGCAGCGTTGCAGGTCTATCGCCTCCGAGCAGGTCAACAATAGCTCGACGGTGGCTCTCCTATCGCGAGCAGGATGCTTTGGCACGAGCTGCCCTCCCGGACGCTGCAGTTGCACCTGGCACATTCCAGGTCCGACATCCGTTAGATATCGTGCAGGTTGATCACACGCAAGCGGACATCCTGCTTGTTAGCGAACTGGACGGACAGTGAGCTTGCCCGCAAAAAATGGATCCCTTGCTGAGTGTGTAAAACTCACGC